>JADJBB010000030.1 GCA_016703965.1 Acidobacteriota bacterium | reverse complement strand
CTCTTTTTCCAACTGGTCCAAGAATGTCTCAGATCCTTTCCTTCTGATATCTGAGAAGTAGAGTTTCAGGTTGTAGAATATTCAGGCGATCAAAATAGGGTCCGCCCTGAATGAGCCGCTGTTCACCATCGATTGCGGATCTCTGGAAGTCGCGGCTACGATTCGAACATCTATCTCTCGGTCCCGCGTCCCGCCGACCCGACGAATACGCCTTTCTTCTACCGCCTTTAGAAATTTAGCCTGAAGACTTAGGGGACAACTCGCCGATCTCGTCGAGAAAAAGAGTCCCCCGCTGGCAGTCTCAAAAAGTCCGGCCTTAGGGAGCGACTGCACCTGTAAGAAAGCACCCTTTTTCGTAGCCAAAGAGTTCGGATTCTAGAAGTTCTGACGAAAACTTACAGTTTACTCCAACGAACTCCCGTCGATCCAATACTATGTCGTGGATTTGTCGGGCTATCGTCGTTTGCGCAGTGCCTCTCTCGCCAGTGATGAGAATGTAATGCGGAACTCGCGCTACAGTATCTCTATTTTTCCTCAAAGACCGACGACGCGGTGTCTGTGTTCGCATAAATATACTGACTGTCCATTGGCAATGATCCTCCGAATAACGCTTCAAAGGTCCTTCAATGCGGAATGTGCTTTTTGATCCGTAAGCTCTGGACGTTTCGTGTCGAAGCCAGGGCCGTTTCTAATTCCAGTGTTTGACCTACATCAGTAAAAACTCTCGTTAGCCGGAAAAGTTACTTCCTAATGAACAATTTTTTTAATTTGATGGAAGGTGTGCAATTCCCAAATCCTATACCCACAAACTCAGACTTCGCCCGTGAAGTAATGGGACGCGTCGGTCGTTGGCTAGTTGTTGTTGTTCGCCGTAATAGACTCGCTGGCGTACGCTAGCCGAACCCTCCGCAACGGAAAGTTCATCAATCGCCCAAAGGTCCGGCTCGATCATCCACGCATGAAGTTCGATCGCTGTCGCTCTCTCGAAAATATCAGATTCCCCCGACATTTCAGGCAAGAAACTAATATCAGTCGATTCGGGCGGATAAAGAAACAAGACTTTTTCGAGAGCGAGCCCTGGTGATTCCTGTGGAAGGAAAAATCTCTGGCGCCCGTGTTGTACGATATTGACGAGTCCAATTCCACGTAGTTCTCTAATCTGCTCGAAAGTGGAAGGACAGATCTCTGTAAGCAGTTGACCCTGGAACCGCGATGACCGCACCCTGACATGGTCGATCAGATTGACGCTGTTCTTCTCAAAATCGACTACTCGCAATACTTCGTTAGCCGTTGTCGGAATACTTGATCGAAGGCCAAAGTGCTGACGGATATCCCGGAGCCATTCTTCCGATATCCTAACGCCGACAAGCCTGGTTCCGTCATCCGTTGTGGTTCTAACGATATTCAGCGCATCGTGGCTGAGTGTCTTAAGATATTTCCATATGGGAAGCAATGCACCGCTGAGAATATGGACGGTACTGTCTTCAAAGTCAGGAATCTTTTCTCCTCATCGATCCACCAGTCTTCCGCCTTGGTTTTTGGAACGACCCGGTATCGCTGAATTCGTTCGCTCTCGCGAAGCTATGCCGTATTGCGGCCCGAAGGCTTTGTTATCGAGAACATCTGATACCGCTCCCCTGTTTCCGGATCGGTATGGGATAAAGTTCTTCTCACCGCTATGAACGATCCGTCTCGCCGGTCCTGATAGAATTGGTGTATCTCGCTGGTCGCCATGTCAAGATATCTTGCCGGCGTTGTCGCGACTTTAAGTTCCAATTTGTAATAAATGGTCTTCGCGCCGGTCAGAGGATCTGAGTTAAGAACCTCCGGCGATCCCGAGACGGCGACTGACATAGCTTTCAGGTCTTCCATCCCGTCATCGAGTTTTCCTTTCTGTTTTAGGTATTCGATCGTTTCGAGGAATGTTGAATAGAAATAATCGAATAGCGCATTTTGCCGGTCGACCTCCAGGGAGAGCAACCTGTTGAGGAATCTAGGAATATTCGTCTTTTCGCTGTCGGGGATCTGCTCGTCGGCATCGCCCGTTTTAATAAGCCCCATATCTCTCAGCGCCTGTTTCGGATCATCGAGCCCTTCGATCTCCCGGCCTCTCATAATGCCGGCAAGTACAACACTTAACGCCGAACGCCCTTCTCTGGATTCAAGATTATATTTATCAAGGTTGCCGGCCTTTTCGGCACGCCGGTCACCCTTTGTAAGGGCTCCCATATTACCAAGTCTTCTGGCGATAGTAGAAGAGAACCTTTTCTCGCCGCCGAGTTCCGTGAAGGTGCCATTGACCTGTCCGATGTGTGCGCCGAAATCCTGGATCTGTTTATCGGCTGACCATTTCAGTTCCGCAGCGATATGAAGCCGTCTTTGCTGATTCCCAACGGATTTGCCTGCATGAAGGCTGTCTCCGGTCGATGCCACTTCGGACATGACGGCAATCCGTTTTATCACCATTCTGAAAAGCATTTTTTTCGTGGAGGTTGATAAGTTTTGAAGGGACACCAGCGAGTTGTCTCGGCCGATACTCCAGTGTGCCATTCGCCGTCCGGATAAGGCGTTTCTTCCGGCCGGTCATCTCGGCAATGTTCTCTACCCCGAAATAGTTCACGAGTTGATCGAGCGGATGTTCGGGAACCTCAAGTATTGATAGCTTATCCAATAGCTCGGCTCGCAGTTGCAGAGCTGCACGGCTTTCAACCTGGTCGCCATTGGCGTCTACGAGAGGTATGTATTCTATAGTTCCGCTATATGGATTGGTTCTTTCCTGAAAGCAGGCGGTTGGAAAACAATTCGCTACTAATCGAGTAAGCGTTTCTCTCGGACTGAAATCGAGGCTGTCGATAGCCTCTTCCTGATCTGCCGCACGCTCTATCTGCTTCTTGGTTTGGCTCTCGCCCGTGCCCGTTATCGACACCACAATGGACTCTTTTCTGCTGAGGGCATCTTCGATCTCGCGGATCAGCGTCGGAACCTTAAATGCCGTGATCAGATTGCGAAAGCAGCGTTGATGTTCAGCCCAAAACTGATTGAGAGCACTGCTTCGGGTGGCCTTGCCGGAGTTAGTTAGATCCAGAGCTCGATGGATATTTCGAAAGACTTCCTGCCAGCCCAGGGCCATGTTGTCATACATCCGTCGTTGAGCCGGAGTGAGTTTATGAATCACCTCGCGGAACTCGACCGACAGGCCGGATTCCGGATCGGTTCCCATACTCAGATTGCCGCATAGGTATCGTCCCATCGCCTTAAGATCCCGGCAGACCATCTCCAGAGCACCGACACCTCCGGATTCGATCTCTTCAGCGAACTGCTCGAAGCCTATCGGAAAATTAGTCCCTGCTCCCCAAAGCCCAAGGCGCGACATATAGGCAAGATGTCGCACTTCCCCTGCCGACGTCGCGGAAGAGTAGACCACTCTCACATCCGGAAACCTCTCGGGATTCTGGATCTCAAGTACGGCGGCTCCAGTCTGTGTAGATTTGCCGCGGTCGTCGGCAAAGGCGTACTTAGCCTTATGCCCTTCATCGAAGATCACGACTCCGTTTGCTCCAAGCCAACGGGTTATTTGATCGAGCCTTTTGTTACCCTTTTTCGATCTGGCGATTAGCGATCGATATGTGCAGAAAACAATTCCGTCCTGAATATCTATCTCCTGATCGGTTGGAAAGTTATTGATCAGCTTGATCGGCGGCGCCAGCCCAAGTCTCTTGAACTCATCGGAGACAGCTTCGATCAGGTCGGTTTTTACAGAAAACCAAACGGCCCGCCGCCGTCTCTGGAACCAGTTGTCCAGAATGACTCCCGCAAGCGTCGCCGTCTTGCCGGTTCCGGTTCCGTCGCCGATGCTTATACCCGCTCGCGAACCGTCCGCCAGCCTCTGCTCATGCGCCTGTCCCGCATAGATGATCCTCTCCAATTGCATTGCCGAAAGCTTTCCGGTCTCCGACAGGTCCTTCGGAAGCCGTGGCCGGTAACGAAGCGGTGGCGGTTCAACATTGGCGAGGCCTGGAGGTTCAACAATCACTCCCGGATGTGGCGATCCCCCGATAATAAATCGCGGGGAATAAATGTTTATGTCTAGATCAGGTTGGGAATGATGCTCTACGGTTGGGGTCGTATTGCTCGAAGTAAGTTCCGGCGCCGAAAGTCCTTCCGAACTTCGTTCTTGAATGGAATACATTACTTTTTCTATTGGTCAAAAACGGAGATTCAATGAAATGGATTGTTCGAAGGCATCCTCGATCGACTGAGCAACCATATGCGGAGCCGCTTCAAGTTGCGAACTGAGCGGCGTATCGATCGCACTCGACTTTGTACCTAGAATGAGCGTCGTCTTGACGCTCGTGCCGTTGCTGTAGAACTCCCGCCCAAGCAGTTCTACGGACGCTTTTACTTGTATCTCAGGAGAAAGATATTCCCAAAACCTATTTCCACTGTGGGATCTCGGAGAGCCGCTCTCACCAAGTATCACCGCGAATCGCCCACCCTTCTTTAGCCTTCGTAAGGCTGATTCGATATGACGAAAACCGAAGTCGAGACTGTTATTTTTCACACGGCCGCCAGTCGAAGAGAATGGCGGATTAGCGAGAACGATGTCAGGGAGTAAATGCTCAGGCAGAAGATCGTCGATGAACTCTGCATCGAAAGAATATGGGTGGAAACCCAACGCCAAAGCCGAGCCCCTCCTCCTAGGGTCGATCTCATTAGCTATCACTTTGACTCCAATAGCAGACGCCCATACAGCGAGACTACCGGTACCACAGGAAGGTTCGAGCACTGTCTCGCCTTGCTTAAGGTTCAAAAGATAAGCGGCTAGATACGCAATAGTAACTGGAGTGGAGAACTGTTGATAGGCGATCTGAGTTTCACTTCTCCACGTTTGCGTAGGAAGCCGTTTTTGTAGAGGTCTCAAGACAGTCGAAACTGCTTCGATCGGATCCGTTGATGCGAGTAGATCACGTCCGTACTTTGTCAGAATGAGTTGGTTCAACGCAGTTTCAGCTATCTCGTGATAGATATGAGCATCGACGTTGAAATCAAACCCCCTACATCCTTTGCAGATCTCAATAAGTTCCTTGTTTGAGATCTTTCGGTCGCTGTCAACAATCCCTGCGACCTGTTCGATGAGATCTCTAAATGAGGTATAGGAAACGGTTCGCTCGCTCATGACGCGAACTGTCCGCCGCTAATTTCCTATGGCACGATTCCAGCGAGTTGATGGCGAGCCTCGTTGAAACATTCAGGCGTCAGCGAACCAAGCCAATCGGAGAGTTCCAGATACTTAAGAGAGGCTCCCGCGATCAGGGCATCGTCGATACCTTTGAATCGTCTATCCCACGCGAGAATTTTTGTAGGTTTGTCGCATGATAAGAACTGCTGCTCCCGAATGCGTAAGAGCGAGTAATGAAGCCAATGCTCTTGCTACATGTGGATTGGTGAAGCAATCCGCATCGAATGCGATTTCCAGAATCTTTTGCCGTGCCGCTTTAACGATTTCCCGATGCGAGGTTGCGACTCCGCCACTCGCGACGACATATCGATCCGGCAGGAAGTGCTGGGCCGCCGCGGCTTTGAGGACACCTTCGGTAACCAGTACCGTCTTAGTCGTCTTTCCTCGGAAACCTACGGGGCCTTCGTGATGAAGCGGTGTGCCCGAACTACATCCGTCACGCTTTCCGATCGACGACAGCCATTGATACTTTCCGGGCGCATTCTTAGTCTTTCCGATAGCTTTCATCTGACAAGCCTGGATCAATCCATTCGAATCTAAGAATGGAATCAGAAGAAGATCGTCGTTATAGTCGAAATCACTACCCAGTCGTGGTCTTCCATTCGGTCCTCGCCAAAATCCTGGAACGCCTTCAAAAGGTGGAATAGCTGCTTCTTCTTTTGCAAGTAGCTCACTGAGTAATCGAACTAGACGATGCCTTTCGGTAGCCAATTTGGGAAGTATTCCCCAGCGTCCGAATTCCTGCCCTTGTCTAAACAGCCATTCGTTACCGTAAATTAGTTCGGCGCTCGCGGGTAATGGCGAAAGCTTGATGAGACTCTGATAGCTTTTATGCCTGATTTCGATGGGAGCTACAGAAGTTGATTTTGAGCGCGAAAGTTGTTTTTGTGGCAGAGCATGACCGGCTCTCAATGGGCTCCGACTTTCGTCATAAAAGATCCCCCAACCTTTGCCGCTAAGTCGGTCAGCGTTTGTCGCGGAACGGGCACAGAACGCGATATTTTGATCTTTGGTTGTGCTGCACCAGTCCGGCTTTCCGCAAATTCGGCACGGGGATCTTCTCGATACTCGTTGGTATCCAGTTATCATTTTTCCAGGTTTCTTTCCTACCGCTTCTTTTTGTAGCGTGCGTCTTCTTCGATGGCAAGTATCCCGGAACCCTGCTGAATAACTGAACTTTGAGCTCCATTCCGTGCCACCAGCAAGTATGTGTGGCAGCGACATTTTTCATTGACAAATGTCACTTTTCACCGCATCCTTTTAATGATGGATAAGCGAAAGCATCCACAAATCAAAAAACTTGGGGTCTTTACACTGGCTCAGGGTAAGTCCGTGGGAATTAGTCAGCAAGACATATCCCGGCTTGTCGCTGCAAAGGACCTCGTTCGTCTTGGTCGCGGGATCTACCTCCATCCAAAGGCCTCGCTGGATAAAGATGTTGGATTCCAAATCGGGTATTCCAAGTTTGGGCCGGGTTCAGCGATTGGGGGCCTTTCAGCTCTATATCATTACAATCTTGCCGAACAGGTGCCGGGAGAAATATGGGTAATGGTTCCTCCGGAGAAAAGAACCCGAGAAAAGGGCTATAAACTGATCCGAACAAAAACAAGGCTCGACAAACAGATCGTGGATGAAAAGGGCTATCGAATCGTCACAGTCGAACGGGCGGTTCTTGAGGGTCTCAGATTCATCACTAAGATAGGCGAACGAACCGCGATCAAAGCAGCCCGTGAATCCCTTGCTCAACGAAAGACAACTGAAGCAAAACTCGCAAGAGCCGCAAAAGAACTCGGTCTAGAGTCCGTGCTGTCAAAGTACCTGGAGGTCATCACACCATGACTACCGAGGAGATATGCCGCCAGCCGACCTCAAGCGCAGACTTCCAACGGAGAGCCCCTGCTTTATAGTTATTGACTTGAATAGCGAACTTACGATTCAACTCAGCCGCTTGATACATTTCCAACAAATGACCTTTCAAATTCAACTCTAGTAATAAACGGTTTGAAGTTTCGCAGGTGCTGAAGCACAAACCAAGCGCGGAATCCAGGTATTGCATAGTACAGCGGGTGCTCTTGTGGATCGACGTCTGGCTTATCCAGTCCAAAATGATCATACAGAACAACCTTGTAAACGACCTTAAAATTTTTCCCGTCATTCGAAGAAAATTCTGTAATGAACACCTCATAAGCCCAAGTATCGTTGATGCATGTGGTTAAACCACCCAAGAAGATGTCTTTGGAGGTTGAAAAATGAGGTCTTCCGAATCTATCGCTTGTGTTGTGTACACTAGAATCCTTTAAATGAACGGGATTGCCTTCGCCACTTGCCAAACGCCTTTGAATTCCTGCTTGAATCTTGGCACAAAATGTTATCGTTGAATCGTGCTTTTCGACTTCTTCATTTAACGTCTTGCTTATGAACTCATTATTGATGAGGTCGTTACCCAGTGATTTATCACCATCCCCATTTGTCCTGAAATTACTCAACATTTTGAGTGCAGTTTTTTCAAGTTCCCCAACCGAAACATCCGTGACTAGAGACCATAACTCATCCCATAAATCATCGGTCGATGTCGAGGCGGTCGACCTCATCAAAATCCCCATTGATTCAATGTCGGCTGTGGAATATCGAAAATGATCGGTTATTTTTAGACCGTCCCCATAGCACAAGTCATCAGCTATTCTGGTTCCTTCCTGATTCACGCCCTTTGTTTTATAGCGATCAAAATAAAATGGAAATCTCAGAATGCTGGACGATACACTTGCGGCTCCGTTTGGCTGGTCTGTCCACGCAAAAACTCTCAAATTAGACCCTTCCTCAAGTTTGGGTATTTGCCATCTCATCATAACCCGATTGCCATCAAGAAACGCCTTTTGATTGATATCCGAAGAACCACCCCCATCAACTCGGTAAGCCCACTTAATCTGGTCTATTAATTTTCCAAAATCGAGAAGGAAGGGTGAAACGCTAAAATGCGTTATCGTAAAGTCATAAACTGCTCCTTCACAGACGATTGATGGGCCTTTGAGGTCAGTCACCTGAACGCCAGCATCTGCGTCGGTACTTAGAGATTTGTTCGATGGTTTTAACCAATTCTCAAATGGACTCTCATATCCCATTTGATCATCCAGATCAAAAATACTTTTTCCCATCATTTGCCTAGTTTAAAAAAGCCCGAAAAACCTTTTCTTCGTCGGAAGCTTTTTGGGGTTATCCGCGAATTCACCAAGATTACCGTTGTGTTCGAGATCTGGCAGACCTTCCTGATTAACTGCTACCCCGCTGCTTTGAAGTGCTATGAGATTTGTGGGAAGAACGGATTCCCACGGGTCAAGAATTTTGGTAGCGGGTTCTTCTTTCATTTCAGCCGCTATCGAAAGAAACAGTGAACTGCCATAGGTCGGCACCTCTCCACCTTCCCAAATCTTGCCCGTTATCATGTAATGTGTGACTGCGTCTTCAAATTGAGGTTTTACAGTAACAATAACTCTCGCCATACCCGCTTGAAGAAAACTTTTGAATGTGCGATCCGAACTGTCGCTGTT
This sequence comes from Acidobacteriota bacterium, assembly GCA_016703965.1. NCBI lineage: Bacteria > Pseudomonadati > Acidobacteriota > Acidobacteriota bacterium. Next base: position 15,012 of record JADJBB010000030.1, on the reverse strand, counting down.
ATACATTTTTTTCCACTCTGATCTTTTTGCCCAGTAGAATGGATAAAATGTGTACGACATCAGATCCCACTCAAATGCCTGCTCGAGGAATCTCGCAAAAGCGGTATATTCGTCTAACCGTTTGTCCATTCTTACAGCGAGTGTCTCGATTGAGGTTCGATCGATAAATAAGTCAACTAACCCCATCTGTCTGGTGCGATTTAATTGACTATCGTTGATAAGGTAAGTTAACACTGTTTTCGAATACAAAGATTTTCAATATTTCTAAAATCTAATTTTTTGTCATTGGAACTCGCAACTTTGTTGTCTAGATATTCGGCCAGACCCTTGTAGTACTCGTCAAGCTTTTCCTTGTATTTGTTGATGATTTTTCGTATTGACCTTTCTGCCATTTGTCGATCTTTTCTTTCGTCGGGATAAAGGTGAGTCCAAATTGAAATTATAGGTGTATATATCGTGTCCGATAACTTTGCATTCAATTCGATTGTCGTTATAGAAATCTGAAGAAATTTTCCCCACTCTATCGGGTTTTCCTTCAACGCCAAAAGCCAGAAGGTAGGTGTAATAGTAGATAGTAAAGTCGTTTAGTGCTATCTCGAAATAGTCATCATTAAGAGGGTGTGCCCCTGTTACCTGAACACCATAGGCACCGTTGTAAGACAGTTTATATTGCGAGGGTGCAAAGCCTTCCGGGACATCAACAAAAAAACTGGTATTTAACGCTTGAACTTGCTCGTTCTTGGATTCAGTTTAATTATGTTCTCTGGGAATTTATCAAGTTGCAATCCAAAAACTTTTTCAAAAGCTAAATAGTTTTCTTTGTTCAGCGCCGACGCATCCTGTAAAAAATCACTCGGATTTGTAGGGGCAGGGTGTTATTTCAAGTAAGATTCAGCACCTTGTGTTTCAAAAACCAGTTTATGAAAAAGGGCGGGCTCAGGGATCGCAAACTCAAACATCAACCTTTTTCCATAATTGTATATCTGGTTCTTATATACAGCATTTATGTGGCGGTAGATGCCGGAGACGTGATGAGCATTGCCACGGTTATCGAAACCGTGTTTATTTGACGCGGTAAACTTCTGAGTGACCTTTACGGTTCTTTCTTTTCTGACTTTAGTCAGGATTTTCTCGACAGCCTTATTTGTCACTTCTTGGGCTTTTGTCAATGCCTGTCTATTGCTACTTTCCTTACTATTCAAGGTTGAAGTGCCATAGCTCATGTCTAGCGTCGCAGTTCCATAACTTGTACTAAGTTTTGTGTCAAAGTTGTTTTTATTTTGTTCGCTAAGCATTTGGGAAATTTCATTCTGCAATTGAAAGCGGTCGGTACTGATCGTTTCAGTTTCATTCTCTTTCGAATTCTCTGTGCTTTCAAAGTCTGTAATCTCCTTTGTTAACTCATTAATTGTAGCCATCTCCCGGTACTCGCTTGCCATTACATTTTCAATTTGGGCTACTTCGGCGGGAACGTATCTTGAGATCGTTGTAACAACCTTTCTATAATCCGCGAAGCCCAACTGCTTAAGTCCGAATCCAGATGGTGGAAAACGACCATAATAATCAAGCCCATCATCCATCAATAAAGAGCTTCCCCCTTCGAACAACTTTATTATGTCGCTATTTTTATGTAATTCGACGCTGAAGTTATAGACCGACTGGTTTCTTAATTTCATCGAGCCGCTTAAAAAAAGTGTTTTGTGTCCCTCGTGAATTATCTTATCAACGTGCGTCTGCGGCAGCTTGAAGTGGAGGTCAAAAAGACCTACCCAACTTGTCTTTGTAATCCCTGACAAATGAATATTTTTGGCCCAATAAGACTATTTCAGCATTCGTAACCGTTTTTTCCTTACTTAAACTGCCTATTTCAAATTTGAAGAGAACTAGCCCGTTTTTTAGCAGGGTGCAAATAAATGGCTTTTGAAAAACTTCATTCAAGTTCTCATTTTCGACAGGAATTTTGCTCCTCTCATCTTCAAGCGATTTGAGTTTCTGTAAACAGTCAGCTTTAACTTCAGATCCTAACGATTCATCTTTTGTCAGAAATTCTAAAATAGAGATATCCTTAGTAACCTTTAACAACTCGCTTGGATAGATTTTCTTAGGTTTCGTGGTTAATAGTTCGCCGTAAAAGAACGTTTCCTCCTTTGGAAATAATTCTTTGGGAATTACTACGTTCGCAGACATCAGCCTTTCATAATTGGGAATATTTCGTTCCCAATTATCGTGGGAGATGAGTTTTTTTGTGCTTCTTTAGGTGAAAAAATTTCAATACATTTATTAATGTTTCCTTGAATTTTAGTTCCCCCCCTTCTTTCATCAATTTGGTCAGAGATTTCCAAACAATCGCTTTTATGTTGCATTCTGATTCAAGGGAAACTTCGAGTTTTAACAAATGTTGGTGAATTTATAAAAATCAATTTCCTATACTTATACTCATTGAGCTTCTTACCTACCTCGATAATTGAATTAATATCGGGGTGTAAAGTTAGGTCGTGGATATTGTTACAATCGTCCGCACGGTCGATTCTCTCAAGATCAATCGATTTCAACCTGTCGGAATTTAGCACTACATCGCAATAGATAAAATCTATAATCATTTGCTTATCCTCCTTCTCTCTATATTGAGGACTTCTGAGGCTGACAAAGTTATATAAGGTAATGTTTGCGGATCCTTTTGATTCTTCTGTCATGTGAATTAATTCTCCATTGCCAACTGTTTGAGTGACTTTAGAATACTCTCGCCGAATCACTTTGCCCCCGTCAATGTAGGTTTGGAAAAAGTGCAAAGTATTAGGATTGGTTCAGATTAGAAGAAATGACCTGAGGTTAAGTTGGATAAACACGCAAAAGCGGAGGCTGCGTCTCCCACACCGCAGCCTCCTCCTGTCGGCATGAACATCTTCTGGCGAAGAGTTACCAAGCCGAAATTTTATCTTATATCAGAACTTCCTAGATTAGCGCCATTACAATCAGTATTTCGGCTTCATCTCTTCAAGTCTACGATCCATATCACGGAAGAACCCCGTGACGACGGTTGAGACCATTCGCAGTCGAGCAGCCTCCATCGCCGCTGTCTGATTTATCGACGCGGCCTCAGTGCGGCCTTCAAAGTTTAGTTGATTTGATACTTTCTCCATGTCGGCCGAACTGCGGATTCCTGAGAGTTGGATTCCGGCACCTTGTCTGGTGCTCGACGAAGCGATCGAACTGCCGGTATTGAAAGCCTGCTTGCTTTGTGAAGCCTGAGTTTCGAGGGCTTGGTTGATCTCACCCTGATAGACATTACTTGCCTCTACCTTCGTGTCCGCGACAATGCCGGTGTTGTTGTTTTGAAGCGTGACATTTGTGCGAGTGGTAGAGTCCATCTGCTTGTTCACTTCTTGAATAGGATGCTTATTTTTCGACCAGTCGAAGAGTTCCTGCCCAGTGCGTATCGGAACGGAAGTTCCGGCGATCGAGGAGCCACCGGGCGTAAATTCGTAGGTCTTCATTCCAAATCGCTCAAGGTTGCCCTGACCGCGCAGTTCGACTTCCTTCATGCCGTCGATGGTTCTAGCTTCTTTAGTTCCTTGAGCTTCGGCTAACGTTCCTGCGATCTCTCGCTTAGTTGCCGCTGCACTGCTGCTCAAACCATAGTTCTTGCTCGCCTCGGCAAGCAATGTCTGCGTCACCTGATTTGCTCGGATCTGTCCCAAACTAGTGGTAAGGCCGCCTTCGACTCCGGCAACGGACGAGACCAAACGGGCGTCCGTTGATTGGTTAGCGGCTTCGAGGGATTTTCTTGCGGCGGTCTGCTCCGCATTGTAGATGCCCTGAATTTGGGTGTTTTCGGCTTGTCGATTGATGGCGGCCCCCGCTACTAGTCCGTACGTCTCAAGCGCGGTTCCCATACTTGAAAGCATCCAGCCCATCGAGATCTGAGAGACACCTTCATAGACCTGTCCGCGAAGAACTCGATAGCTAAGCCACGGAACCAGAATGAAGCAGAGACTTGAAACGAAGAACAATGCGGTGACAATAAGTGCACTTGAAGCCGGATCATAAGCCCCGTTGGTTATGATCTTGGCGGTTACGGGATCAAGCGAAAATGTACTCTCGCCGTTGTAGATAGAAAGCGCAAGAACGCCGAGGCCATAGCAAACATATAGAGTCACTTCCTTAACGATCGGAAATGCGAGCGCAAATGTCGCAACGCCCCAACAGAATGGGTAGAACATCTGCGCGGCAAATTTCTCGTCGAATCCAAAAGCGGCGAGCACAGGCGCGGCGAGTTTCAGTCCTATCAAAATAAATAGCCCCGCGATCGCCAAAAATAGTCCGCCGAACTTGATTATGTTTTGGCCGATCACCATAAAGGTGAACATTTTGGGGAGATTCCACCCAAGGATATTCAGTTCCCCGGTAATATCCTTTACGGTCGATTCCTTATCCATGATGATGCCGACAAGTCCGGGCTCACCGTTCGGAAGGCGTTCTGCGAGTAATGCGTTAGGATCCTCGACGGCAAAGTTTGCTTTTACATACTTTTTCATCTTGTCGTCGAATTCTGTGACTAGTGAACGGTTGTAAGCCCGGATAGGTCGAGCAAAGAACTTGCCGGTTATCGTAAGGCCGTCGATGATGAACGGGCTCGCACCGATCAACACCATGAAAATGATCGAACGGATTGCCCACGCAACGAGTTGCTCGGGGCCAAGGCCTCGGTTGTCATGGAACCTGCGAATAAAAGCAAAGATCAAAACAAAACTCGCGATGATCCACGCGAGAAACATAAGGATCGGCATGAGCGGCTTTATGATGGTGTTGAGAACGGATTGAAATAGCCATTCCTGTCCAGTCCGCATGAGGTTCTTGATCTGCTCGCTAAAACTCGGTGCAGGAGGTTTTGGCGGGACGACCGGCCCGGGAGACGGACTCGCGACCGGATTCGCGGGGTATCTGTTCTCAAATTCACGAAGCGCCGGTGCCGGACTTCCATCGAGCGGCGGCATAAACGGAGAATCCGAGTTGATCGTCATTATCAGGTCATTCGCCGTCACCGGCTGTCCGTTCATCGTACCTACTGGAGTCTGGCCCTCGACGCGAGGAGGGCGCGGCCGGGTTTGCCCGGCCGCTGTATTGGCGAGGAGGTATGGCGAGACGAGGTAGGCGAGAACGAATAGAGCTGTCGCTAAAGCGTGACGATATGGAGTCGCGTTTCTCATGGCTTTGTTTGTTCTACTTTTTAGTTCTGATCTTTTTGCGATTATGGAAGAGGGCTTTCATAGACGTCATCATTCCATACTTCATAGCGTTCGAGTTCGCGAAGAAACTCGTCCGAGGCTCGTGTGATACCAGTCATCATCTCGGTGCTTCGACGAATTTCTTTTCCGAACTCTGTCATCTGCTCGATCTTGAGGCCGTAGGCAATAAATTTTGCCTGGATCTTCGCTTCAAGCTCGCGCAGCTGTCCTTCAACCGTTGATATGCGAAGATTGATCGCGAGCATCTGGTCTATCAGAGATTGAACGCCATCCCGATTGGCAGCCGGATTAGCCTCTATCGCTCGCGTTTCATCAGCGATCTTCTCGCGTTCCTCATATAGCTTGGCAAGATCGAGAAGCATGTTTTCACGGTCAAAGAGCATCCGTTCGAGTTCAGAATCTAGCTTCGCAAGGCGTTCGAGATTCTTGAGGTGGGCATCGGCGCTTCGTCCGATCGAATGCCGTAGAAAATCATCAAGGTCACGCTTGTTTGCGTCCATATCGAAGATGCCGTTCTTAAGGCGTCTTGCAATATTGACGACAGAATGAATTTGGCTGGTTATAGTCGCCTCGATTCGCTTCTTCAGTTCGAAGGTCCCGCGAATAAGCCGTCCGATAGTTGCGTAGGTAGTTATCAGCTGCTTGTGCCGCATGACCTGCTCTTCAACCTTACCGAGAATCCCTCGCAGATTGGTTACGCTTTCAACCATCTTTTCGTACTGCTTGACCGCTTGCTCATAGGTATCGATATAGTGATTGATCGTCTCAAGCCACCGGGCCGCCTCTTCGACTCTTTTCTCAACTTGGAGAACATATTGCGACGGATCGAATACCGTCCACTGAGCGTGTGTTGGGCGAACGTCGATCCCAATGAAGATCGAGGAAAGAACTGCCGCGAGGACGATCTGTCTTACTATTCCGCTATTTCCGGTCATGCTGCCACCTCCAGTCCGTTGAGTTCATTCAGGTCAATCGAGGAAATCTCCGTGAGTCCAACTGCCGTCAATCCGCTTGGGTATTTCGAAGCTAGCCAAGACACGACGATCTCGGGCGGAAGGTCGGGCCGAATATTCTCGATAAGTCTTCGTGCATTCGCTTCGTTCGTGTCGTTGGTGTTAGCCCAAAGCATTGCGGGCGACAGCCGGATCTCGGCCATCTGGACGATCTTGTCCGCTCCGCTGCCGATGACGAAAACCCACTGGGTGTATCTTCCGTATTGGTTTCTGATCGCACGGATCGCTGCAACTGTCTCAGGTGCCAGTTCGCAGTCAGCGGCCAAGCGGTCGAAGCCGCCGATCTGTTTGCCGATCATCTTTACGCCGGAGTTTTTTACGAGGTCTATTCCGATCTCATTCGGACGCTCTGTCGTTCCCGTAAAATGCTCGTAAGCCTGGGAGAACAGGACTGTAACAAGACCTTCTTTACGGCCGGTCACTGATGCTTCGGCGATGAGTTCCTGAATTGCCGGAAAGTGTTTGTTAATCTCGCGCATTTCGTCGCAGAGGAATAGGATCGGCGTTTTTTGCTTCCGCTCGTCTTCTTCGCCTATCTCCTGCATGATCTGGGCGCTTATTCTGAATCCGACACTCTCACGTATCTTTTCGTCGAGGCCGCTGATTCCGGAGAGCTCGAAAACGTCGAACATTGATGGCACGTCATAATCCGGATGGGTTGGCGAGTTAAGCCACGGGTCTTTGCGATGAACATTGAGCTTCAAGTAAAGCTCGCTCGCCTGGCCCTGTTGTGCAGGCTCCCAGTGGTAGGTCTTTAGAACATCCAGAAAATGCCCAAGCGTTGGCTGGAATTTTGGTCTGCCGTCTCCGTTGCGGGCCAGCGACATCTTATAAACCTCATCGATAACAGTTGCGGCAATAGCACTTGTGATCGCATCTGTCCTTGCCGTCTTGCTAAGAATGAGGATGTCCGCGAGCACCATTGAAAGCTGACGTTTGGTGGGTCGAATTCCTTTTTCGATACCCGGATAGTTCCAGATATTGATCGGTTTCGGATCGCCTTCGTTGAACTCGATATGACGGCCGCCGAAAAGCCGACATATGGGCTTGAACGAATGACGGTAGTCCATCACTCGTACTTTTACGTTTCCGCGATGAGCCCTGATATCCGTGATCAGCATCGAAGCCAGGAATGATTTGCCTTCACCTGACGCTGCGGTGACGATGACTGTCGGAGACTTTATAAGAGCGCGGTCGTAGAGATCGAGGCCGAACATTTGACCGTTCGGAGTTGTAAAGATGCTGTGCGGCCGGCGGCTTCCCCGCCAACTCGTTTCTGTCGGAACAAACGATATAACCGAGTCAGCCGTCTCCGTGAGTTCCTGTCCTGTTGGTCGCGAGGCGAGCTCACCAGCAAGCATTCGCGGATATATCGCTCGCTGCCTCACTGCGTCTTCCCTTATAGCATCGGCGCCGATCTTCTTTCGGATCGCGGAAACAACTGCGTCGCACCGGTCGTCGAGTATCTCAATCTGCCGCCGTGCTTCCTTTGCTCCTTTCGACCGGCCGGCGAATACTATGACGTTCAAGCGAAGATTACAGATCTCTTCATTGTCGCTTTGGACCTGTTCGAGAAGATTCTCAAGGTCGGACTTGATCACGACTGCGTCTTTCCTGAGATTTCTAAAACCGAGCCAGGTGTTGCGACTGCCTTCGATCCGGTCGATGCGTTTTTTGCAGGTCTTTTTGGCCACCTGCTTTTCATCTCATCAAATCAACGACGATCTCGTGCGGAAATCCCAAAGCCCTCGTTGCGGTCAGATAGCGCATGATATCTGCGGTCACAAAGCCATTTGGAAGTGTTTTCAGACTGACGAGACTCACAGGCGTACCGCTGTGCCGCACATACTGCTCGCGGGTGCTCTCGATATTCGTGCTGCAAAGATATCGCCTCAGATCGACGCAGACTGAGTTTGTAAGATTTGGGAATGAATCGTGCTCACGCCGATGGCTTGTAAAAAGCGCTTCGAAGGTCTCGGTCCGGTTCATCTCTCGAAGCTGTAGATTTCGCGGAAAGTTAGCTTCGAATGACTGAAAGACCCGTGACGCTTTGAGTTTGCACGCGGCTTCACTTTGCACCTCTCTCTGCACCATCAATTCACTTTCGCGATTTCTTATCCTTACAAGGGGAGATCGGAGGAGTCGTGCGATTCCGTATTCCTTTGCATCCTTTACAAGCGATGGCAGGAGAGACGACAACACGCCGTTATCGTCCGGATCTCTAACCGGAACGCGAATCCAGACAGTAGCGGTTTGGCGCATAACTTCACCTGATCTGATCGCTTCTTCATGAAGCGAAAGATTGGTTGCGTGGAGAACCCCGGCTACGGGATCGGAAGTCGCTGAATCTCGTGATGAAAGATGGTCTCGAAGAACCTCACCGGTATCCAGTGAATTCAGGAACCTAAATTGAATGATCGTGTTCTTCGGTTTCTCGAATTTCAGGATGGTTTTCAGTTCCTCGATTCGTTGTTCAGTGACGTTTCCGTCGATGTAAAGGCTATTCGCGGGTTCGAAAATATATGCCTTTCCGAAACTGCCGTCCTTGTAGCGGATGATATTTCCATCAAGTCCGGCTATTTCTGTTGGGAACAACCGCCCTATCTGGTCGGTCGCTAATTGAGATTTCTCGTGGCTCCGTTGTAGCAAGTCCTTCGGGCGGCTTCTGTGAAACTTAAGAGCAGGAAAAATTCTCAAGCCTGCGGTAAGACCAAGTCCCAAGGAAAGAAGCCCTCCGAAGAATGAAATGGCGATCTGTGTGAATGATAGGTTTGCTGTGTCCATGTCTATTTCCTGTTGGGTGCTTTCCAAACTGTAGGCTCTAATTCCCCTCGTAGAGGCGGTCGAAAGGCCGCCCATCTGTCTATCTCGGCGTCAAACTTCTGCGAGAGCCAGTAAGAAGGCTTGCTGAGTCGCAGGTAGTTAAAGACTCCTAGAAGAATCAGAAACACGAGCAGGCCCAGCGGAAAGCCGAGCGGTACATAGCCGACCCACAGACCTAAAACGAACGGAACGAGATAGGCGATACCTGTGGGTATCAAGATAAACTTCCAGTCGGTCGAATAGACACCGAACCGTTTCAGGCCGCGAAAGACATTCGGCCGCGTTGCGCGTCTTCTCATCTGGCTGCCTCCTAAAAATTGGTATCGACTCCGACACTGCGGCCTTGAGCAAGCTGCCAGAACACCGCGACGATCGTTCCGAAGGCAAACGAAAGAAGCGAACCGAATGCCTGGTTTCCCCATTCCTTTCCGGTCATTTTGTTGTAGATCGACCAGGCTACGCCGACCGCTCCAAGACAAAACAGAATGATAGCCATGAGTTTGAGCGATTCGCGGATGATGTTGGAGAGGTTGCTTGCGTCGCCGGTGAAGATCGGGCCTTGGGCCGAACTCAGGTTTGTTAAAAGTAAGATCAGACCAAGCGGAGCCATCGCCGATGCTAAGCCCTTGATCAGTGTCAGTAATTTTTTCATAGTCGTCCTCACTAGATAGATTTCCTTGACGTTCCCGAAGTCGGAAGCGTCAATGATTTCACTCGCATTGCAAGGGTCGTGCCGCTCCGCGAAAGATGTCGCTGGCACATCGGTTGCGATAGCCGACGACATGAAAAAACGAAACATCCGCTCGATCACATTTTTATCAGTGCTTGTCTTTGTATTTCCTCTGACAGTTGCCTCTCAGGAAACACAAACAATTTCTCGGACTTCACTTGCCCGAATGGACGTGCTCTCAAGAGCAAGATTGTTTGAGCCGACCATCGAAAAAGCGGCAAGAAATGAAGGTGTCGATCCATTAATTCTGTGGACGATCGCCTATAACGAAACGCGCTTCCGGCCCTGGCTGACCAGCCCGAAGAATGCTCAGGGGCTTATGCAGTTCATGCCAGCGACGGCAGCCCGATTTGGATTAGCCGATCCGTATGAACCGACATCCTCACTACTCGCGGCAGCAAAGTACGTGAAGTATCTGGGACGCCTGTTTGACTGGAAACTCGAGTCTGTTTTGGCAGCCTTTAACGCTGGCGAAGGGACTGTTTCGGCCTACCTTCATGGCCGAGAATTGAGGGTAAATGGAAGAGTTATCAATGCTTCAAGGAGACGGATGGTGGGCGGTGTCCCGCCCTATAGAGAGACTCTTGGGTATGTCACGCAAGGTGTGGAGGTTTATCGATGGCTTCAGCGGCAAGGACGGATGAGCGTACCCACAAATACATTCAGACCCGAACAAAACGCCAATAAGGAAGAACCCACAAAAATAGTTGAGGTTAAAGAAAGCCAAGCTATTTCGGTGTTCTATGATCCGCGAACCGGTAAACGAAGTGTTATGTCTTCCAGCAATTTGAACCGCCTTCCACAACTTGATTTCGGCCCCGTCATCGTCGACCCGGCACTTCCAACAAATTCGAATCAACTCGCCCGATCGACCTTTGCCGGCAAACTCAAGAATTCAGAGCCAAGTAAGTAGTCGGCGAATTTTCGACTCAATCGTGGACGACTTTCGAACCGTTCGGCAAATTTTTCGACCGGTCAAGAATGCAGTAAGAAGCGAATCCGCAAAAGTTTGGCTATTTCGCGTTTGGCACTGATTTTGCCATTAGTCCTACCGAGACATAAATCCTATGAAAGCAAATGAAACCAAAATCGAATCACCTGATGCATTGAGCACGGATGCGGATGCCCTTACATATCTCACCCGCGATCCGGACGACATCGTAACCATCGCCTCTCTCTTGAAGATCCTCGGCGTTTTGTTGTTTGCCCTTGTGCTTAGCGGCTGCGTAAATATGTTTCTGATCTTCAGAAAGGCTGATCGGATCGTCGTTGATAAATCCAGTGGGCGAGTTATTGAACTAAACAACCGCGACTACGGCTTAACGGAAGCTGTCAGCATCGAACCGGACACCCCAACATCGACGGACAAAAAGTATCTGGTAAAAGAATTTCTTACCGCGCTCTACGAGGTCGAACAAACGACGCGGGAGACACAAGTCAACAAACTGCTCCGAATGCTCGACCCCGATCTTTCGATGGCGATGGCCACTCGACTAAAACAGAATGGCGTCCTTGCTGCCGAAAAGACAGAAAGCGTGAATTCTTCCTGGGAACTTCAAGATCTGTCGGTTGATGAAAGCGATCCCTATATTCTCCGTGCGATCGGCACGCGAAAGATACGACGCAAGGCCTCAGGCCAAGACGTGGAAGAGTCCGTTCAGCTCAAATGCAAATTCCTTCTTAAAGACAGTCCGTCAGCACCGATACGCAATGACAACAACCTGAGAACGGGATTCACGATCCTTCGCTTTCGGGTCGAACCCGTAAACGGAAAGACTGTCTCGCCTATAACGCTCATCGGAGATGCAGAGGAAACATCTTCACAAAATCAACCCGTTGGTGAAACAACCGGCGGCAAGTAACGAGGAACCTAAATTAATCCATGAAAAAACCAAGAACATACAAACCCGCTGAATATTTTATGAAGTTGCTGGGAGTCGCACTTGTGGCACTCGCAGTGATTGCCGGAAATGCTGAGGCTCAGAGTCGAAAGTCCGGAAACAAACCGAAACCAAAAAAGGTCGTCCGGCCCGTCTCGCACGAGTCCAAGTCAGAAATTGCCGAGAGGGTCATAAATATTTCAGCTGTTCCCTTGGGACGCAGCCCGTTGCGGTTGTAAACGCACCGCAGCCCGATTTTCTTTCGGGAGAAGCAAATGTGACGGTCAATCCAAAGCAGCCGACTATCGTGCGTCTCGGACTTGCTCAAAATGCGGTCACGATTGTGGAGTTCCCTGCGTCAGACGGGATCTACTACATACACGAAGGCAACCCGAAGCTTGCGTCTGTATTTCAGTCTCCTACCAAGGAAACCGACCGATCGATTACCATCTATCCAGGCGAAGGATTCGTTCCGACGAAAGACGGCGCGACCTCGGCCGCGATCAGCCTGCAGATGCGATCCGGGTTGGTTCTGATCCTTGAACTCGTTCCCGTTAGTGAGCTTAAAAAGAACGCTCACCGCTGCGTTATCACATATGACAGGGACGCCGTTGTGTCGGCACGAAAAATTGCGGGGCTCGCGTTCAATCTTGGGGGCGAATCGGCAGGCGCTTCACCGATCAACTCGCGGGCTGTATCGAAACTTGTCGGGACCGCCCAAGTGACTGAACTGCGAAGCCCAGATCCTCCGAATTCCGACAACGCCTCAATTACCCAGGCCGCGTTCACGGATCTGCCCGATACAAAACGAGTCAGTTCAAAGCGAGCAATGACCGATTCCGAAATATCGAAAACCTCGAACAAGAGGCTGGCGGATGTCCTTCGCGATCCCAGGAAGCACCTCGGAACCTGGACACCACAGCTTCACGGACTGGAGCTCTCCCTGACACGAATTACGGACCTCGATGCCGAGAACCGTCTCGTTATCATCGGCATCCGAAACTCTACAACATCCAACCTCAGGCTCGTACAAGGTTCTCCGGAACTTCAGATACAGACGCTCGACAAGGAAGGCAACAGCCTTTTGACCTCAAAACTCGATATACGGTATCTGGAAACGACCGCATTTGAAGGACTGCTCTTGCCGGGTTCGACGACTTTTCATGCGCTCGTCTATAAAGCGCCGACTCTCGGAACCAATCAAAAGATCAGAGTTGTCGTAGCCCAGAGCAACGCCGCCGACGCTCCGATCTCAGCCGCTCTTAACGGATCAAAATAAAGGAGGAATTCGATGCAAACCTTATCAACCAACGCCGCGGAAATCCCAACCGCCTTGCCTGACATCGAAGCCGATGAGGATCGTGAAAATCTACTTCTTGAAAATCAGCCGGACGAACCGCAGGATGAGGAGGTGGACTCCGATGAACTGGCTCCTGACTGGGTTTCGCAACACAGAGGCTCGCGAACCGGAAAAGTACTAAAAACGTCGCTGCTTTCACGGTATTTCTTTTCTATGGGGTAGCTGTTACGTGGTTCTTCGGTATGGGACTCTTCGCCACGCAGAAACCGCAATCCGTGAACCGCACTGGCGGGAAAGGTACGACGCCAGCTCCGATGACTGAGGAGGAAAACTCAAGGCGGCCTTGACGATGGTCGCCTCTAAAGAACCCAGTATAAGCAAAGACTCAGTAGCTAATCAGCCGTCCGATATAATGACGGTAGATAAACCTGAAACGAACGCTGGCCGACCCGGCGATATCGTTCCGATGACAGACTCACGATCTGGAGGAACTCCGACCACTAATATCGGCACTAGTATCTCGCCTCAGGAAACAAATGGGCGGCGGGACGAAACCGGAAACTAGGAACAAAGACGATCGGTCGCGCTTGAATAGCCCTCGACTCACACAGCCGAATACATCTATCGAGCCTGTTGGTCGATCGCTTTTCTTCGGAATAGCCAAAGCGAGAAATGACGCGACTCCTGTTCAAAAGGCATCTTCGGTAACTCTCGCAATCGACCCTAAGAAGGCAAAGAGCAGTGGACAGATACCATTCGGGACACTGCTTCCGTCCGACTGATCGGGAGCTATTTACACACTCAGAGGTTCTGGCGGTGGTCGTTCGTATGGAGTTGACGCAGCCAGATTGAAGGTAAGGGCCATTCGCTTCCCGGCCGAACAATGCTTATTGGGAATCTACGAGGCGGCGAATCCGTCAGAGCTTCGTGAGTATTGTCGGGCTAATCGATCCGGCTTCTGGTGAGCTAGTGAAATTCAGCGGTGAACTTCTGGGAACAGACGGTGCTTCCGGCATCAAGGGAAACAGGAAGAGGATCACCGGAAAATGGACGCGATTCTTTCGGGGCCTGAAGGAAACTGCCGGGTCGATATTGGGTTCGGTTGGGTCATTCCGTTCAGGTGGGACGATTGTCCTTTCTGAACCGCTTCGTCGTGGATCTGAAAGACCGTCCGAGGATACCAGCGAATCATTATTTGGAACCGAGCGCGAGGACACATTTCTGGAAGTGTTGGCAGGAACGAGCGGGACGTTCTTGTTACCCAGTTGCCCGAGCCGGCCAACATCAATGACAGCCACAGCGACGGGAGCAGATAAGGAATGATCCCTTTTGACAAGAGCCAGCCTCAGATAACTCCCCGAGACCTCGTATCAACGGGGCTCGAATCGGATCTATTTGATCTGATGGTTGCCGCAACGGATATGTGCCCGATGAACAAGTATTCGAGGATTTTTTGCGAAAGCTTAAAATCCGGCCGCATGGCTAATATCGGGAACAAGAGGCAGCGGAAAGACTGCTTTTCCGGAAGCGTTAGCCGCGGCGCAATCTGTCAATGCGTTGGTTCGGACGTGATGGATTGAAACAGGAGGAGATCCTTATGACCGGGACAAAGAGGAGCAGGAAGTTTGGATAGGGAACACTCTTGTTTCCGCCAAACAGCTACCAATCGAAGAGCAGGCCGGGTTTTCGACAACGCTCGACGATCTAAAATGGCAGTTGATTTCTGATTCCGGTGAGGTTGGAAAGGGCTTGTGATCTTGCGGTAATCGCGGCATCAAGTGCTCCAAGAAACTGCCCGGTCTTGATCCTTGATGAAAGGATAAATGGAGCGAGCATAGAAGATTCCTTCTTATGCCGCTGAACGCGGATTGATCTGCATTCGCACTTGATACGAAGGCGAACCGTCGGGCATTTCCGATTGGCAGTCAAGACCTATAGTTATCACGACCAAAACGATCTTCGAGCATGAAACTCAGTTCGCCGTTTATTTCGAGACACGTGTATAGGCGTTTCTCAAGTC
>JADJBB010000029.1 GCA_016703965.1 Acidobacteriota bacterium | reverse complement strand
CACGGGCAATTAGTACTGGTTAGCTTCACACATTACTGCGCTTCCACACCCAGCCTATCAACGTTGTAGTCTTCAACGGCCCTTTAGAATCAAGTTCCCAGGGATATCTCATCTCGAGGCGAGTTTCCCGCTTAGATGCTTTCAGCGGTTTATCTCTTCCCGATTGCTACCCGGCGATGCGACTGGCGTCACAACCGGTACACCAGAGATTCGTCCCTCCGGTCCTCTCGTACTAGGAGCAGGCCCCCTCAAATATCCAGCGCCCACGGCAGATAGGGACCAAACTGTCTCCGACGTTTTAAACCCAGCTCACGTACCACTTTAAATGGCGAACAGCCATACCCTTGGGACCGGCTACAGCCCCAGGATGTGATGAGCCGACATCGAGTTGCCAAACTCCGCCGTCGATGTGAACTCTTGGGCGGAATCAGCCTGTTATCCCCAGAGTACCTTTTATCCGTTGAGCGATGGCCCTTCCATACAGAACCACCGGATCACTATGACCTGCTTTCGCACCTGCTCGACTTGTTGGTCTCGCAGTCAAGCCTTCTTTTTGCCATTGCACTATCAGTACGATGTCCGACCATACCTGGAAGACCTTCGTACTCCTCCGTTACCTTTTGGGAGGAGACCGCCCCAGTAAAACTGCCCACCATGCACGGTCCCCGATCTGGAATCACAGACCTGAGTTAGGACCTAAACGACACCAGGGTAGTATTTCAATGTCGGCTCCACCAGAACTAGCGTCCCGGTCTCAATGCCTCCCACCTATCCTACACAAGTCCCGTCAAAGTCCAATGCAAAGCTACAGTAAAGGTTCATGGGGTCTTTCCGTCTAGCCGCGGGGAGATTGCATCTTCACAAACACTTCAACTTCGCTGAGTCTCAGGAGGAGACAGTGTGGCCATCGTTACGCCATTCGTGCAGGTCGGAACTTACCCGACAAGGAATTTCGCTACCTTAGGACGTTATAGTTACGGCCGCCGTTTACCGGGGCTTCGATCAAGAGCTTGCACCCATCACTACCTTCCGGCCCGGGCAGGCGTCACACCCTATACGTCCACTTTCGTGTTTGCAGAGTGCTGTGTTTTTAATAAACAGTCGCAGCCACCGATTCTCTGCGGCCCCTTCGCCCTTCGGATGTGCTCCTACAAGCTAACGGGGCATACCTTCTCCCCAGTTGCGCGTCACATTTGCCGAGTTCCTTCTCCTGCGTTCTCTCAAGCGCCTTAGTATCTTCTATCTGCCCACCTGTGTCGGTTTGCGGTACGGTCACTCTACGACTGAAGCTTAGAGGCTTTTCCTGGAAGCAGGGTATCAGTTACTTCGCACTCAAAGAGCGCTCGTCATCACGCCTCAGCTTAGCTCTCCGGATTTGCCTAAAGAGCACGCCTACACGCTTAAACCACCTATTCCAACAGATGGCTAACCTAACCTTCTCCGTCCCCCATCGCATCATAGGCGGTACAGGAATATTGACCTGTTTCCCATCGACTACGCATTTCTGCCTCGCCTTGGGGCCGACTCACCCTGCGCCGATGAACGTTGCGCGGAAACCTTGGGCTTTCGGCGAGGGTGCTTTTCCACACCCTTTATCGCTACTCATGTCAGCATTCGCACTTCTGATATCTCCAGCATCCTTTACAAGACACCTTCACAGACTTACAGAACGCTCCCCTACCATGCATAAAATGCATCCGCAGCTTCGGTTCATGGCTTGAGCCCCGTTACATCTTCCGCGCAGGGACGACTCGACTAGTGAGCTATTACGCTTTCTTTAAAGGGTGGCTGCTTCTAAGCCAACCTCCTAGCTGTCTATGCCTTCCCACCTCGTTTTCCATAGCCATGGATTGGGACCTTGGCTGGCGGTCTGGGTTGTTTCCCTCTTGACAACGGACGTTAGCACCCGCTGTCTGTCTCCGTGTATCACTTTCCGGTATTCGGAGTTTGCTATCGCGAGGTAGATCGCAATGACCCCTCAACGATTACAGTGCTCTACCCCCGGAAGTGTCCGCACGAGGCACTACCTAAATAGTTTTCAGGGAGAACCAGCTATTTCCAAGTTTGTTTAGCCTTTCACCCCTATCCACAGCTCATCCCCTAATTTTTCAACATTAGTGGGTTTCGGACCTCCCAGTGCGTGTTACCGCACCTTCATCCTGTGCCGGATAAATCACTTGGTTTCGGGTCCTGCCCAACAACTATGTCGCCCTTATCAGACTCGCTTTCGCTACGCCTCCTATCCGGTTAAGCTTGCTACTGAACGTAAGTCGCTGACCCATTACAAAAAGGTACGCAGTCACCCACAAAGGAGGCTCCCACTGTTTGTATGCATGCGGTTTCAGGATCTATTCCTCCTCCCGGGGGTTCTTTTCGCCTTTCCCTCACGGTACTGGTTCACTATCGGTCGATCACGAGTATTTAGCCTTGGAGGATGGTCCCCCATCTTCAGACAGGATTTCTCGTGTCCCGCCCTACTTGTCGCACGCTCAGACCCGCCCACTACTTTTCGCATACGGGGCTATCACCCCACTATCGCCAGCCTTTCCAGACTGTTCTGCTAAGTAATCGGTTTTCGTGCAGGCTCATCCCCGTTCGCTCGCCACTACTTGGGGAATCTCGGTTGATTTCTTTTCCTCCAGGGTACTTAGATGTTTCAGTTCTCCCGGTTCGCTTCCACATCCTATGTATTCAGGATGGGATACCTTAACGGGTGGGTTTCCCCATTCGGACATCGGGGGATCAACGCTCCATTGCCAGCTCCCCCGCTTTTCGCAGGCTTCTGCGTCCTTCATCGCCTGTGATCGCCAAGGCATCCACCACATGCACTTCTTCGCTTGATCCTATAACCTTGCACTCTGGGTCGCCCCAAAGTACGCCGCCATAGCCGAACTCGCGTTTGTGCGCATCACCACCGCGCTGGTTCAAAGCCAGCGATGATGCTAAAAATGCAATCACACAACCCATGCAGCCCCCGTCTCATCAACAGAGAACTGCACACTTCTTCCACTTTGTTAAAGATCGAACAGTCTTACTCGTAAAAACCAGAACAAAGAAGACTCAATCAAACTCCCCTTGCGAATCCGCTTCCTTCTGATCTCTTGGTGGAGGCAGTCGGGATCGAACCGACGACCCCGGCTTGCAAAGCCGGTGCTCTCCCAGCTGAGCTATGCCCCCTCGGATACGCTGGTGGGTCAGGTAGGAATCGAACCTACGACCCCCGCCTTATCAAGACGGTGCTCTAACCGACTGAGCTACTGACCCCGTACTTGCACGAGGACCCGCTCAGTGTCCAGAAAGACAGCTCACGCTTCACTTTCCGAACGCTGACGCCTGACCTCTTACTGTTCTTTAAAAAACAACCGATAGGTTGTGGATGCTCGAGTCCAGAGTTTTCTCTAGAAAGGAGGTGATCCAGCCGCACCTTCCGATACGGCTACCTTGTTACGACTTCACCCCAGTCATGAAGCTCACCGTGGTAAGCGCCCTCCTTGCGGTTAAGCTACCTACTTCTGGTAAACCCCACTCCCCATGGTGTGACGGGCGGTGTGCCACGACCCGGGAACGTATTCACCGCAGCATGCTGATCTGCGATTACTAGCGATTCCGACTTCGCGGAGTCGAGTTGCAGACTCCAATCCGGACTACGATCGGCTTTCTGGGATTGGCTCCACCTCGCGGCTTGGCAACCCTCTGTACCGACCATTGTATGACGTGTGAAGCCCTACCCATAAGGGCCATGAGGACTGACGTCATCCCCACCTTCCTCCGGTTTGTCACCGGCAGTCTCACTAGAGTGCCCAACTTAATGATGGCAACTAATGACAAGGGTTGCGCTCGTTGCGGGACTTAACCCAACATCTCACGACACGAGCTGACGACAGCCATGCAGCACCTGTGTTCAGGTTCCCTTTCGGGCACCCCTCAATCTCTCAAGGATTCCTGACATGTCAAGGGTAGGTAAGGTTTTTCGCGTTGCATCGAATTAATCCACATCATCCACCGCTTGTGCGGGTCCCCGTCAATTCCTTTGAGTTTTAACCTTGCGGCCGTACTCCCAGGCGGTCAACTTCACGCGTTAGCTGCGTTACTCAATGAGTCTCCTCACCGAAACAACTAGTTGACATCGTTTAGGGCGTGGACTTCCAGGGTATCTAATCCTGTTTGCTCCCACGCTTTCGTGCATGAGCGTCAGTACTGGCCCAGGAGGCTGCCTTCGCCATCGGTGTTCCTCCGCATATCTACGCATTTCACTGCTACACGCGAATTCCACCTCCCTCTGCCGTACTCTAGTTATGCAGTCACAAACGCAGTTCCCAGGTTGAGCCCGGGGATTTCATCTGTCTTACATAACCGCCTGCGCACGCTTTACGCCCAGTAATTCCGATTAACGCTCGCACCCTACGTATTACCGCGGCTGCTGGCGCGTAGTTAGCCGGTGCTTCTTCTTACGGTACCGTCATCCACATCGGGTATTCACCGATGCGTTTTCTTTCCGTCTGAAAGAGCTTTACAACCCGAAGGCCCTTCTTCACTCACGCGGCATGGCTGGATCAGGGGTTGCCCCCCATTGTCCAAAATTCCCCACTGCTGCCTCCCGTAGGAGTCTGGGCCGTGTCTCCAGTCCCAGTGTGGCGGATCATCCTCTCAGACCCGCTACGGATCGTCGCCTTGGTAGGCCTTTACCCCACCAACTAGCTAATCCGACATCGGCCGCTCCAATCGCGCGAGGCCTTTCGGTCCCCGCTTTCTCCCCTCAGGACGTATGCGGTATTAGCGTAACTTTCGCTACGTTATCCCCCACGACTGGGTACGTTCCGATGCATTACTCACCCGTTCGCCACTCGTCAGCGGAGCAAGCTCCCTGTTACCGTTCGACTTGCATGTGTAAAGCATGCCGCCAGCGTTCAATCTGAGCCAGGATCAAACTCTTAAGTTCAATCCACAAAACTCCAGAAATCTGACGATTTCTGCAAGTACTACAATTTCTTCATGCAGCCTGGCACGCCAGGCTGCCCCTGAAATCGAGCACCCACACCTATCGGTTGTTCATCTTTTAAAGAACCGCTGCAATTTTGCGCCAGCGAAGAGGTGCGCATTCTACAGATCAAAATCCCTCTGTCAAGCCTCGCGTGCAAAAAACAAACCCAACACGCAAAGCCCGCTGCAACATCCGAAAAATACAACACCTTCGGCTTCAACCCCTTCACCGCCCGCTCCGTCACCAGAGACGCTGCAGCAAGAGAGGCCGCATTATAAAGAACTATCAAAGTGAGTCAAGGGATTAAAGAGATAAATCTACTCAATAGCGACTCGCGCAAACTTGCGCTTACCTACCTGCAGAGTAAGCGTTAAGCCTGCGGCGTGATTGCCGGCTATTTTCCGATGTTGTAGAGGTCGGAACGAAGCGGGTTGGCGGCGAAGTGGGTCTTCCACAGCCTGGGGTGAGCAGGTGGACGTCGGCAGCGGGGTGTTGGCCGCGCTGGAGCACATCGACCAGGTAGTCGTAGGGATCGACGCCGTGCAGGCGGCAGGTGACGATGAGGCTCTGGACGATGCCGATATGCTTGGCGCCGAGTTCTGTCCAGGCGAACATCCATGCCTTCCGCCCCATTGGAATTGCCCTCAGCGCCCGCTCGAGGTGATTGGTGTCGATGGGGACATCCGGATCGGTGAGGAAGACTTCCAGTGCGTTTCGTCGGTTTCGGGCGTAGGCCAGGGCCTTGGTGAACGGGCTGCTCGGTAGCAAAGCCCTGGTTTTCAAACTGGCGGGCCACCCACTGGAAGAACATTTCGACCCGCGGTTTTGCGTGCGTCAGGCGGTAGTCGCGTTTCTTCTCGCCGGTGAGCTTCTTGTCGCGGATGTCGGCTTCGATGGCATAGATCGCACCGATGTGATCGAGCCCCTCGGCCACTGCGGTCGGCTCGGCATCCTTCGCTTCAAATAGCTCTCGTCTGGCATGAGACTTATGTGGAGTTCCACATAAGGCGCACTGCCGACGCGAGTTCATCAACGCCGAAGCGGCCGAGCCCGCGCTGGCGGCCAAGGCGCTCGAGTCCATCGGCGCCCTCTACGCGCTCGGAAGCGAAGATCCGGGAGGCCAAACTCAAGGGGACGCCAAGCGCGAGTACCGGCTCGATCACGCACGGCCGATCGTCGAGGGCGTTCTTCGGCTGGGTGAAGGACAGTCTGGCGGCCCAGGGGCTCTTGCCCAGCAGCCCGCTGACCAAGGCGCTCGCTTACGCGCACAAGCGACGCGCGGCGCTGGAAGTGTTTCGACCGACCCGGATGTGCCGATCGACACCAACCACCTCGAACGGGCGCTACGGCCAGTTCCGATGGGTCGGAAAACTGGATGTTCAGCTGGACCGAGCTGGGCGCCCCGCATGTTGGCGTCGTCCAGAGCCTGATCGCGACCTCTCGGCTGCACCAGGTCGATCCGTACGACTATCTCGTCGACGTCCTCCAGCGTGTTGGCCAACACCCGGCCGCCGACGTCGCACAGCTCACCCCCCGGCTGTGGGCGCAGCACTTCGGAAAGACACCGCTGCGCTCGGATATCTCAACACGTGGCGTAGCAAGA
>JADJBB010000028.1 GCA_016703965.1 Acidobacteriota bacterium | reverse complement strand
TCGATATTCCGAAGAGCTACACAGACTATAGCCATTGATTACTTCCCGGCATTGTGACTAGCTAGGTTCGACCATTTGAAAGAAGTGGCGAGCTGACAGAATTTCACCACCGGCTTCCCAAATCATCGGCCAAAGAAAGAGGTACCATTTGCCTGAATAAATAGAGGTTGGTTGATACAAACGAAGCACGACCGTTTGAGTGTTGCAACCAGTCCGCAGCCTTAAGGAACCAACCGGACACGTAGTCGAGAAAACCTGGAAGTTCGTACGGTTCCTCACTGACCTCTCGAATTTCCGATTTCTGCTCTTTACTCTGCCAAGTATTTCCCAGATACGGCGAGTTCCCACGAATGCTCAAGTCTCCCCACCCCTCATTCTCAAAATTATTCTAAGCTGGCCGGTCCAGAGGCGTGCTGAAAGGTCATCGGCATATATCTTTACGCCCGTTCCGGTCGGTGGACAGATGCTTAGCCAATCGAGCCACCGTGCGCTGCCGAAAACGATCCAGTTAGCAGCATCGAGCGGCTGAAACTCGGCGGCGCAGGCTTTGACCGCGATAAAGTAAGTCCGATTGATACTCGGCGATGATGGAGTGCGAGACAGGCGATCTCGGCCAGAAGAAGTTGCGAAGCTCGATACCGCGAAAGTTGTTGATCGGGATGTCAGGTGGGACGGTTCTGCATCGCCTCGCCCGCTTGTTGATCTCTGCTTCGATCTCCCGCATCTGCTTGTAAGCGATAACGAGGAATTACCTGATCCGCAAGCCGGGTCGAAGACACGAATTCAGGCGATGCGTTGGCGCAGGTTCAGGAGTTGCAGGCATTGTCGCCCACTTCCTCAAGCTGGGTTCGCAGGTCATCGAGGAAAGAGCGGATTAAGAACCTTCAGGATGTTTGGCACGCTGGTGTAATGCATACCCCTCGCACCGCGTTCGCTGCATCATCGGCCACCGCCACCAGATCATTGAGCCGAAAATATCCGGGTTGATCTTTGTCAATCGAGACTGCCGACGCATGCAGCAAATATGAACGAAGCGGTACGACTGAAGCGAGGCACATCGAACTGCCGGAGAAAAGACCACCGTTCACGTATGGAAAAGTGTTCGCTGGCCCCGGATATTCTCCGCCACACGTTCTGAAACCTTGGTGTTCATCAGACTGGAAGGTTCCGGAAATTGCACCTCATGGTGTTCGAAGAATCCCGCTCGCTCATCTGCTCGATAGTCGCGGTGACCGTCCCTCACCATTAAATATGCAATTGTCCTCCGCGAAAAAGCAAAATATGAGCCGAGAGCCATTAAGTGATTCAAGTCCTCATGAAACTCCTTGGTCCCCCAATCCGGATTCTCCTTGAGTAACTCGATGTAAACCCGATTCAACAGCCCGCCAGTAGCCTTGATATCGAATGCGTTCTCACGAATTTGCTTGACCGTTGTTATGCCAGCAAGTGCCAGAGAAGAAAACCAAAGTGGTCGGAGAACTTAGCGTAGTCGCAAGCGACCGTTTTGCCATCCGCAATATTTTCGGCTTCAAAGGCTTTACCGTCCGTGGCGAGGATAAACTTGACCTTCTGCTTCGCCGTGGCCGGACTCTGCCGCAGGGACTCAACGCGGGTGGGAACTTCTCCCTCGGGACAAACTTTGATGTGAATGTTATTTCGCTGAAGAACCCCACCGGGCAGGTCCGACTGGTTCGTGGTTCCGCTCTTCAGCCGTCGAATCGTCGTTTCCTTATTCCCAAAAACCTCAAGGAACGCGAACGGAAAGCTTTCCGCGTCGAAAGCTGCTCAGCGAGCATGGAAACAGCTTCTTCGATTTCGACAGCATTCATACGGAGTCTTAGTTAATAATCGCTGAGTGGACTTTCCGAACTTCAAAAAGTTATTTCCCGTTATTTTATCAGATAACGAAATGGCAGCCGATGTCAGACGTTGAAATCAGTTGGAACTATTTGATCGAACGCGGTTGTAACCCAAGAAGTGAAATGGAGCCGCCCGAATCCGTTGATCACAAGTAGCCAACTATCGCCTTTCGGCCCCCCAGGAGACGCTCCGCGATTCTCAAAGTCCCTTCGGTCCCCAACAAGATTCGAAGATCAAGCAGATAATTAGCGGCTGAAAGGTGTGCCTTCGGAGAAGGTTTCGAGGTTGTTACACACGCTTCTCGAAAATTGACCACACGGAGAATTAAGAAAATGTCAGCAAATATTTCGATCATCGGCATGGGAAGACCCGGAAACAAAAATCACGGATAACGGCACCCTCGTGGCGAGCTTTTCAATGGCCTCGAATTCATTCAGGAACAGTGCGGAGGGACGTGTCGAGAAGACAGACTGGTTCCGCGTGACGGCATTCGGAAAGCAGGCGGAGACACTTGCTCGGTACGTGCGAAAAGGTAGTCGTCTTTACGTTCAGGGCCGTCTGACCTTTAACCCGTGGGTGGATCAGGAACGAATCTCCACAGGCGGGAGCAGAGATCGTGCTTCAGGAGTTCCAATTCCTGTCGGGCCAGCCAAGAGATGAGAAGGAGACGGAGTCGCAATGCAGACGATACAGACCGCTCCAGTGGAACTGCAACAGGCCGCCGCATACTAAACCATTCCCAATTTAGCTTTCAACTGCCGTCTAGAGATCGCCCTCTTTAGGCGGCAGTGCTTTGAACTAGAAACGACAGCTATGCAGTATCGAATTGTGAAAATGAGATGGATCTCTAGAGATTTGTTAGAGCCAATCGCGACCGCATATTCCTGTTCGGTGACAACCTCGCCGGAAAGGGCTTCGGCGGCCAGGCTGCGGCCATGCGGGGCGAACCGGTGTAATCGGGATACCGACCAAGAAGTTCCCGAGTAGTCGACACAGCGCGTTCTTTACGGATTTAGAATTCGACCAAAACAAAGCGGCGATCGATCATTCTTTCGAGCTTCTGGCATCCATAAGTTCGACGACGGACCAAGTCATTGTTATTCCAGCAAACGGCATCGGAACTGGCCGGGCTCAACTCGAAAGCCGCACCGCTTACGTTCGCTTATCTGCAAAAGCGTCTAGGAGATCTTTCTTTATGGCCGGCCGATCTCGTTTCCCTAAACACACTTCTCTCGCACCTTGAGAGGGATTTTCCCAAGCCTGAATGAAAGTGCTTTTTATTCAGGGTTCTGAAGATGTGGCCCTTAATCACACGCGTCTTCGATTCGGCAACACGCCGATCCAATAGAGGAAGTTATGGCAGAAAGAATCAATATTGAACAGCTCAGAAAGCACGCTCCGAATAACCAAATGCTGGCATTTATGCCGGTCAATACCGGCTCACCTATGCAGGACTGGTGTGCGCATCTTTCATCGCATCCGTTGCGACGAAGAGAGCTAGAAGAGTTCTCGATCTTGGGCGATGTTGTCGTTCGAATCGCCGATGAGCTTGAACCGGAAGCGTTGGACCGCGTGCGGATAATGTCGCTCGAATACGCGATGAAGGTTTTGTCCGACGAGACCGATGCTAAGGAGTTCGTTAGATGCGTAAAAGCAATCGCGAGCCCGGACGCCGGGCAGTATGAATTCGAACAGATCGCAGCCCATTACTACGGTGAGATCAGGCGACGAGGTGTTGGCGAGGTTCTCCACGAAATGGGACTGCTCGGCATGCAGTTAGAAGCTGCTACGGCGACTGCCGCAGATCGAGAGATCAGCTTCGAGGAATCTCGAACAAGAGAACACAAACTTTGTGTCGCAGACCAAAGGCGAGTTCAGGAAGTTGCTAAGACTCGCAGGCCGCTGCCGCCAAAATGTCCGAACTTCGATGATGAAATGCAGGCGGTTCTGCGGCGTGTCGGACGACATAAGGTCAGCCGCATGATGGTCGACGACTTTGCCGAATTCTATCTGGAAGACGGCGATAAATCAGTCGAAGAACTCGACAGAGACTTCACGACTTTCGATCAACTTGAGCAGTTTGATGAGAACGGACTGATTGGCATAACGATGAGTTCCAGCCAGCGTTCGGTGGTGGTCTTTGATCTTGATTGTGAGATCGATGCAAACCTGTCTTCCACACGAATCAAAGAGAGCTTTCGTCACAGCTTCCAAAGCTCTTTGTATGCCATTCTTTAGGCGGCAACACCGTTCAGGAAAGACGCCGAATGATCAGCTGTGCTGGGTGGGCAATGCCTTCGAGACATCCGTTCTCGGATCGAGAATTCGAGGAATGGCTAGCACTTTCCCTTGATCAGATCTACGACAGCAAAGTCATCCGTTCGGTACGCCGTATCTACTCATTTAAGCAAGGTAGTTTCGAGATCCTTGTAGATCAGGAAATCAACCCTGACTTTGAAGAGATGCAGTACGCCGCTTCTGTCCTGCGCCTATTGTGGCAGCGTCAATACTCTGACTTTCATCTGCGAAGCCTTCGCCACGATTCGTATCAAGAAACCTACCTTGCGATTCGCGGAACGTCGGACACGGCTGATTTAGCCGAACTTAAGAAAAAAGCGTATGCAGATTTTAAGGAACACAAAAGCCTTTCCCTTAAGGAGTTCACGGCTCTTAACACCGTCGCAAAATCTCAGGAAGTTAGGTTGAAGAATCAACTTTCAATCGACGCGAAAACGCTGGCTCGAAAGGTCGAAATGGCGACTCTTGGACAGCTACGTTTTCTGAAATTCGGTCTCTATAACGACCCGGCGGCGAAGGCATTTAAGCGGCAGGAGAAACAGAAATTGTGGGACGCGGTGAGGGCACGAGACGCGGAACTAAACGAGACCGTTCGCGCCGAATCGCACGATCCAGGCGAGCCTCTTCACTCAGCCCAATGTTCAGCGAACACAGGTTAAGGTTGTGCATGCGGCCTGAAAATTGAAGAGCAATATTCAACGAAAGGGCGGCCGTATTTAGGCACAACGCCTGGAAACACTCTCGCAGATGGCGAATCGCCGTTCCGTTCGGAGAACAAATAAACCATAAAAGGAGCAAGAAAAAACCATGTCAGCAAATATCTCGATACTCGGAAATGCGGGCCGCGATGCGAGCCTGAAATATTCGGAAAAGGGCACGCCGGTCGCGAGCTTTCCAATCGCTTCAAACTCGTTCAAGAACGGCCCGGAAGGGCGTGTACAGGTCACACATTGGTTCAATGTGGTTGCCTTTGGCAAGACTGCGGAGACGCTCGCCGAGCATGTAAAAAAGGGAACGCATCTGCTTGTTCACGGCAGGCTCTCGTTCAGCCCGTGGAGCACAGATAAGGGCGAGCCCAGATCAGGTGCCGAGATCTCGCTCTTCTCGTTCGAGTTTGTCGGATCGAACCGCTCGGACGGCCAAACGGACCAAGTACCTACTGCTGACAGCCCCGAGCCGGACGTTCCCGAGTTCACGGGCACGGCTGTTCCCGAGGCACCGGTCAATGAGCCGTTCATCGATCAGTTCTGAGGTAGGTTGTTTCTGCCAGTTGGGGCATAGCGTCGGTGCCGTGCCCCAGTTTCCTATAGAGAAAAACGAGAGGTCGACAATGAGCGTTACCAAGTTAGTTGAGAATAAAAGCGGGATAGAGAGTGCGGCGGAATATGCGCCTCTTGTGACGATCTATGCGGATGCATCACGCATTAGGAATGGTGCAATCGACTCGTCGGCGGGCTGCGGTGTGGTCATGCTTGATCACAACCGACTGGAGCTAAAACTGGTTTCAAAATATTTGGGACAGATCACGAATCAGCAGGCCGAGATCCTTGCATGCACGTATGCGTTGGAGCAGCTTCGCAGATATTGTCGTATAGAGATCGTGTCAGACTCAAGATATGTAATAGATACGATGATGGGCCGAAACCACATGCGTGCAAACCGCTCGTTTTGGTCGCGTCTGGTCAAAGCATGCTACGGGCATCATGTCTCCTGGCGGTGGATAAAAGGACATTCGGGAGTGCAGTTTCAGGAAGTTGCCGACCGTCTAGCCCGTGCTGCGGCAAGAATATGCTGTGACATTTCGGCAGCTGATATGGTGCAATTGGGCGGGCTTCTGTATCACGGCTCAGACCAGTTGGATATCCGCGAATTCGAGATGAAGCTTGAAATGATTCTAGCCCAATACGAGTCATCTCATCGGTCGTTCGCTCCCGCTGCAAAATTCGATGGGATTGGCACACTGCCTTCTGCATTTTCCGCCTAGCTCATATTCTTTTAACCTTTAGTTTTAAGCCAGCTCTTGAATGCCGGATCGCGTTCAAAAAGGTGGTTTAGCGTACTCGACAACATCGTCATTGGTGATATCGGTATTCATGCTGACGGACGCGAACTGAAGATATTGTTTCAGTTTGCTGTCGGTCGCTTCGAGTACACGTGTGTTCAATTTTACGAAGTTCAAGCGGTTGATCTGCAGCAGCGGACGCTCGAAATTCTGCTTTGTAGAGGGGGTGATATTGCTCTGTTCGTTCATTGGTATTTGGTCTCCTTACGTTGGCGAATTTACTAGCTTGATTGGTAAATCAATCGGCGTGCCGCAGCAGAGAACTGCGGTATTTGTGGCAACGGGCGGCGAATAAACGAACCGCTTTTGGCGTAGAAAAAGAGGCGGATCGAGGGGGCCCGTAAAAAAACAAAAATTACAGCGGCGGGTGTATGACAGGATAGACCAAGAACCGACTCTTGTAATTGGCGTAAGTCTCACACTGTCATTAAGTTACGCGGTGTCATCAAAATTACAAACCGCAGTTCTCGCCATATTTCTCGCAAAAGGCACGTATTTTGCTCATGTCCAAATGGTCGGAGAAATTACAAGCCGACGAATTGGTGACAAAACGCCGCCACAAAAATCGAGAAATGAGAAAGCGAGACAGAGAAAAGATAGTAAAAAATATCGAGTTGGATATCGAGTCAAAACAGGGACGGCCGATCAGCGTCAGGCCCTACGATGAGGACCACAAAAAACTTGAAGAGATCGCAGCCGAAACCGGTGAGAACAAGTCGGCGATTGTCCGTCGAATGATCCATTTCGCCTTGACCGATAGACACCAGCATTTTGCTTCGGGTCGCTGTCAGGAAAAGCTCGATTGGCTTGTGCGAACCGGCCGCCAGAATGAGACGGTTGATCTTTCTGTAAGCGACAACATCGGCGAGATTCGAGAAAGCATTGATCGAATGGAATCGGACTTAGAAAATGCACTAGAACTGCTACGTCAAGCAAGCTCGCTGACTACCGAAATCTACTCGATGTCGAGTATGTCGATTTCCTCGCTAAATCTCGTTTTCACAAAGCTCATCGAATATACGTCTCCGGAGACCAGCGACCGCAAACAGAGTGTTGTTATCGCCTCTACCGCAATGGCTGAGCTGATCGAACACGCCGTGTCCGATCTTAAGAAATGTCTCGTGTTCCACGAGCACGTCTCAGGAAACGAATCCCTTCACAACAACTACCTTGCAACCAAGATACGAATACTAAAACAGCGAATCGATTCCTTGCCTAGACCCGCGAATCAAATAGCGAGCGAATCATGAGAGTTATTGCCAGCGTTCAATCAAAAAGAGGCAGTTCTCGCGGTCTCATTCATTATCTATCGCACAGTAAGATCGACCGGAATGCAGAGCCCGAAAAAGGTCGTGAACTTTTTAACGAGTTTACCGAACACCTTACCGTAAGAAGCGCAAACAACTTTCTTAAATCCGATTGCGGCAAAGGCCGTCCCTCAAACAACGAACTTCACCATCTTGTTCTTTCATTTCGGCGGGAGGATTTTCAACAACTTGGTTCGACTGATGAGGAACGCCAGCGGCAAGTAAAAATCGTCACAAGATTTGCCATCGCACAGTTTGAAAAGAGTCTCAAAAGCGAGCGGCTTGCGTGGGCAGGCGCCGTTCATCTCAACACAGCAAACCCGCACGTTCATATCGCAATTCAAAAGCAATATCTGACCAAAGATCTTCAGGGTAGATCGCTGAACAAAATTCCGGGAGGGAGCTTCCGCATTTTGAAATCATCGATGGAGAGAAACGGGTTGTCGACGGTATTCTGATCGAATCCTCGAAGAAAAAACTTCAGGAGCTTGTTGCGGAACGGACACCTTCACGGGAACATGCCAATGACAAGCAGCACAATCGAAATGCTCTACAAAAACATGACGCCATTAAGTTTCAAAAGGGCGACGGAAATATTCACGAACGAGAGATTCTACGCCGGGGTATTCTTGCCGAATATCAACTCAAATTTAAGGAAGAAAAAATTGCCTTTCTTATCGAAAATCGTGAGAGCCTCAAGTTTCCCATCAGGGATCCGGAGAAAGCAATAACGAAAAGAGTCTCGCTCTTGGAGCTAAGGCAATTAGCGAGCAACTCCGAAGACTGGCGCAAAACACCGCAATCACGCCAGATCATAGCGATAACCAACAGCATACTCGCCCGTGAAGAATCGGAATTTTTCAAACTCAAAGAGGAAACTGCATCAATTCGTGGTGAAGCAAATCTCATCCGAACCGACTATAGAAAAAGAGGAGTAAGGGTACCGCCGCCCGCATTCAATAAACAAGAACTCGATGAACTTCAGAGCGAATGTCTAGCGAACACGAAAATGCGTGAATTTCGCTATCTTGAGCAGGTGAGAACCGACCTTGAAAACAAGAAAGAAATCGCACCTAGAACTGTTTCTGATCTTGGACTTCTCGCTGGACAAAAAGCGGTTTCTGAAATGAGGATGCAGCTACATCAGCGGCAGCTCTCGGACTTCAAAGACAACGCGTATTACCGAAAGGTGAAGGTTGGAAACGATCGAGTCTCTTTGGCGATGATAGCTCGTCAAAATGATATCAAAAACGATGGTCGCGCTGTTCTTCAAAGCATTCGCTCGGCAATCGAATATCTGACCAACAAGCCCTCAAGCCGAAATTCCAAGTCAAGGGAAGTTTTTCTATTTGATTCGGTCAATAGTTCTCTGAGTGAACAATCCTTGCAAATGCGCAAATCGATACGGCAGGAGCAAAAGATTGTTGGGGTTCTGAGTGAAGTCCTTGATCGAAGCAGCACCTTCGATACAGTGAAGCCAGTGTTTTCTGCCGATCAGATCATCGAACTTGACACACTCTCAAGAAAACTCAAATTTCCCAATGAATACGCATCCAATTGGAATCTCCCAAGGACGTCGATTCAAGGGGCGGTGGCCAGCCAACACGGAGCTAAAGGAAAGATCGGCCCCGCAGAAGCCGGGAATCTTTCTCAAGCGATCGTGGGCCGCGCATTGGCCAGAGAAATTCTTTGCAATATCGGACTGAATAAGACAAAAGAAGACCTAGCTTTTTACCGAAGATCGAAACGTTTTCACAGATTTGTGATCGAGGACAAATCGAACGGTTCGATGAGTTATCTGAGTCTCAACGATGTCGATCTACCACGAAAAGGCTCGATTCTTGACCATGCACTAAATCTACTGCTGGAGAGCAAAGATCATAGAACATTGCGACGCGATATCGAAGGCCGCGCCAAAGAGCGCGAGGAAATCCTGAAAGCAGACTTAGCAGCCACGAAAGTACTCTCCCTGAATGCCGCCGACGAGGCTTCGCAGTTCAAGCAACTAGCACTGATTGACACTGCTGCGGATCTCACTTACCAGCCTATCTTTACAACAAACGAGATTACTGAGATTGAGAAAAGAATCGAGCGAACTTCCGGCAGCAAAGAAGCAGAACGACTGGTCTCGACGCTGGAACGCTCGACCCGAATATATTCCGTGTGTTTCGATGAAGTTTTGAGGAACATCTATGATCCAGAAGAAAGAGCTGAATCGGGCATGGAACGTAAGGGGCACAACACGAAAGAAGGTCAGCTTCGGACGATCCGGCTAGAACAAATGAGCGAAAGCCAAGCGGCGGAATTGAGCGATTGTGATTTCCGAACGAACTGTAAATTGCATCACCCCGCGTTTTTAGCACGCTCAACAGGCCTGTTAGTTCCCGAGAAGAATCGCCTTATCATCCTTAACGCGGCTTTCCCATCGGTATCCTGCAAAGATTGAACTGTCCCCACTAGCCTTGTCTAACGCCAATCGTCCCCCCGAGAGATAGCCTCCATCGAGCCTACGCTAGACAAGCTAGGACTTTCATACCGTTTTTCCATTGAAAATAGGAACGGCAAGCCGCTAAGCAGATCACTGTCACCTTCTCAAATAAACTACTGAGGCTTATTTTCCATAACTCTTTACATGGGGGCGGTGCGGATCCGCATCATGGTTTGACGAGTCTCCTTACATATAAAATCGGTAGTGCGGGGGAAGAGAAGGCGACTCTGAGTTTCTTACGTACTTTAGAATATCACCCACCTCCCGCGAAGCTTTCAGTGTAATTGGAACTTTTTCCGAATGCCTTTTTCATTGAAAGCTTTTCCGAAACCGGCAAGTTCGTTACTCTGTAAATGATGAGGTCTTATGTAGGACTATTCGAGCCGGATAGTTGTTATGTTCATCGAAGTATTTTGAAGAGCAGTGTTGACTATTGTAAGCACCCTCCTCATCTAAATGAACCTGTCGGTCTTCCGTATCTTTGTATGCAATCCCACCTCTGACAACGATTCCTTCTCCCGTTCGTTAAAAACTTGAGCCGAACTGGCGTATATGTTTTTTCGGTCCAAGGTATTAAAAGCTAATGCCGAGAAAACAGGTTGGTAGATCAGAAGGCTTGCGGAGCATTCCTAAGGAACGCCTCTTGCCTTGTAATAAAGCAGTATGAAAGTTCCACGTTCGCGTAGCTTCGTCTTGCTGGTCGCGATTGAATATCTTTTTTTGCGCCGCTTGTTTAGTTTCGTCATCCGTCGCTGGAAGGACAATTTGAATTGGGACACGAAAAAGCCAGCGATTCAGCTTTTAAAAGTCGTGAAAATCATAGAGGGCCTGAACCACATCTTTATCTTTGCTTTCTTTACTATCTTCATTTTCGGAAGTAGGCTCGTCCGCTAGACTTGCGGTCATATAGGCTGCGGTTGTAGCTTTGAGTTGTTCAAGCGGAAGAAGCGCATGCGATTACGCTGACATCAGACTTATCAAGAATACGGAGATCTCTCCGTGTAGAGTTTCCGCCGTATCTTCGGTATCTTATTAAAGTCTGCCCTCCGAGTTGCTGGTTTCTGATTAAAGTAAATCGCTCTAATAGTGGAATCGTCCCGTAAGTTTTGAATGAAATCCATGTTCTGGGCTAAAGCCTGGAAACGGTGGAAAAAGGTTTGGCTGATTACTCTTCTTGGCAGGAATCTCCCCTCGACATTCTTCGAGCCATTCAGTCGGGAGAATCGATAGTCTCATTGCTGCCAATAATGCCAGAAGTTTAATGTCCTTTGGTGCTTTGTCAGTTCCTGAATCAGGTCCCAAAAATGCCCTATCCCAAAACGGACATCATGGCAGAGACCGCCATTGGCGAATTCTAATTGCGGTTCAGGTGTCAGCAAATCAATCTTCATCGTTCAAACAACAAGCCTCCTTCCGATTTGACTTTCGCCACCGATTCCTTCTTCGACCAGGCTTCATCTATCACCGTATGAAGAGCTAAATTTTAAGAGTTCGCCAAAGTGAAGGTCACTATATTCAGAACCTATAAGTTTAGGAGAACCGCTCTTAAATTTCAGCCAGAAAAGCGCTTGACGAAACACCGCTTCGTTATTCTCCAGCCGTTTCCTATTCCGCTAATTAGGTCTTCATAGAACCAATACAGACGATAGCCGTCACGGGTGTAGTGGTAAGTCGGCGTGATCTGCAAATACCAATCGGATTCAACTTTTTCAAACTCAAACCGGAACGCATGGTGACGGTAATACATAATTTCGTCGGTCTTCTTGTTCGGATAAGAACCGAAAACAGTATGGGTCCCTTTCTTTTAAGACTCATGGTTGTAATGGTTCTTGCAGACAAGTCTTCAGTCGGAGAAAAGTAGAGAAAGCGAAGTGGCTTTTTTGTGGCGGTACGACAGATCAAGCGAACGTCCCATCTGTCGCAAGCAACCCTTCAGGAGTTCAATAAAAATGTTGGTTTCAACGGTGCTTTCCGGTTTTCAGACCATCTGGCCGTCTCGGTGAGATTCGGCAACATTTCCTGTCCACAACTCTTTTCCAAATTGGGTCATTAAAATCGTGAAAAGCATAAGGGCTTTGCCATGATAAACCCAATCATCAGGGGGCGTTCTGTCTCTTCACGCAAAAAGGTTCCAAACGTCGGACCTACCTGTGGCTTCTGTATGACCACATAAATCTTTCCGGGAAAGTATGTAACCGGCAAAAAATTCGAGTAGAGCGTTTCGGTTTTTAATAAAGGCGGAACATCCTTGGGGCGGATTGGCAAATGCGGATGATAGTGTCGGGACATCGACGCTGAATCCTTTGGAGATGCAGCGATTATTAGCTGGTTGCCGAGTGAATTAATTGGATTTATAGGGCGAAATTTCAGTAAGGCTATCGCTAAGGCGGCCGACGTGGCAAGCATACTAACAGTCCAATCCGGAGAACGCTTAAAACCTACAACATCACTGATCCTCTTATGGCCAAAACCGGCTTTTAGCATTGTGGGCGGCTTGGGAGACACCGGCCAGTTCCATTTCAATTCCGGCTACGTGTCTAGCAGACTGTTGCCATTCTTTACAAGACCGATGTCTTAACGAGAGTGTCGCTAGACGCGACTGAACCCGTGGAAGACCTTTGGAATCTTTCTTTGACTTCTTGACCGAAGTATCTCCTCAGACTGGACGCGTTTTGTCTGCCAGTCGGCATCACCGTAAAGTATTCGGGGTTGAGTTTTGTCTTTGAGCTTTCCGGATCGATTCGACGTGTCGTATTCCACTTGCCCAATAGCGGTTCGATAAATGGAAGAGACGCAAGAAAATTCTGCACGTCGGGTGCATGGGACCTCCGCGGTCGTTGAACTGATGTGAGCCATCCTCAAAACTCGCGGAAACGCAAAAATCGTGAAGTCGAGAGGCAAGAATCACGTCGCCCAAAGTGTAGTCGGATCGGAACGCAACCCGCGATTCCAATTAAGAGAATCCACTGTGGATTTAGTTCGTCAATCAGTCTTTGGGCGACCGTTTGGCTTGTTGGTTTCCTTGCTCCAGGCAGCGAACCGAAGCAATAGAGTATTCGTCTCGTTTGACGTAAGGAGGTTGAAATGAATACGTCTGTTTTCCTTTACAAAGTGTTTTTGTCGGGAGGCGTTTCAATACCGCTTGGGACTCATCTTCTCTGATCGTGATGATTCCAAAGTCGATTTTATCTTTTAATTCAGACGCGGAGACTTGTTTCACTAAAACTAATTTACCACATTTTTATGTGGTCGCTCACCTGGCTCATACTACCTCTTGTGGTGTAGATAACTTTAACGACACGAAGCTTCCTTGACCCCTGGCTCATTTCGCCGGGAAATAGTTTCGGTAATGTATTTTGCCCCGTACAAGGCACATAATTTGCCATCTACTTTGATCGATTATCTACGCGATCGAAACGGGAGAAAGCGAGTTGGTGAAATATGATCTGAGCAATAAGGTAGTGCTCGCTTGAATGAAGCAGAGTCTACACTTCCAAACAGGAGTCTCGATCTCGGGAATATTAGCACTCCAGAATTGGGGCTTCTTTCACCCAATCGGAACGAAATTGACCACGGGGTAGCGGTCGCAGAAGCCGCCCTTT
This sequence comes from Acidobacteriota bacterium, assembly GCA_016703965.1. Lineage (NCBI taxonomy): Bacteria > Pseudomonadati > Acidobacteriota > Acidobacteriota bacterium. Next base: position 18,695 of record JADJBB010000028.1, on the reverse strand, counting down.
TCGCTTACTCCGAACGGCTGCAGAAACAGCTACAAACAAAATGATGGCGGACTGAGGGATGGTGTGGTTTTGCTTGGCGCTGCCTTCCGGAACGGACAGCCGATTTTCGATCACGTGTTTTTGTCGGGCCGGGCAAATGTGTCACGCGGATGTCGTTAAACTCGCTATCGAGAAAGTCGCGAAGGCAATTGAGGTCAAAGAACTGAATCGAGCCTCACGTCATACGCTTACGCAAGATTCAAACTTTCATCCTTCTAATCCACGCACAGAAAGAGCGATCAACGAGATCCTTTCGGTTAGCCGGGCAGACCTTGAGCTTTCAAACTTGACGAACAGATGGCCGCAACAGGAGCGAGCACGCTTCGTACTTGAACAGGATCACAGTTTCTCCGTGACACCTACGAGCGTGGAGAAACCGTTCGGAATGGCGTTCTGATAATTCCGAAGGAGTCGCACGATCTAAAATCACCGCTCCAACTCGCAACTCTTAGCTACGCAGTTATGCGGTCAACCATTGGTAAGGTCAGACAGCTCGCGAAGTCGCACCTAGATCTTGACTATGGAAAAGCCATCGCCGGCAGCAATGCAGATCGAGAGACCGAGGCAAAGGTCTTTCGTTGGATCTATGACGCGCTCGACGGGAAACGAGATTTTTGGATCGGGATCGCGATCAGTCGAAAGCAGAATCGACGACAGAGCGATTCGATCGGACTCTAGCAGAAATCGCAATTGTTGCGGGTGAGATGGAGAAGCTCGAACCAACTGACCGTTCGATCCAGTATGAGTCGCTTCTCGAGCCTGATCTCCACGATACGGACCATCAATTACGAGGATCGGTCGAAGAACCTAGTGAAACCTTCGAGGTCTTGCAACGGAACCAGATTCTGAACACGTTAGAGTACTCTCGGGTTTGAGCGCATCGAACTTGAGAGTACACATCTAAACTGCTCGCTTCCGAAATTTCCGTGGAAGAGATGAAGCACTGGGCTGAGGTCAAATTTCCGGCACTGGACGATGCCCTGGAAAATGGCATTTCGCCCTCCAACTTCCAAACTTTTCAAGGCAAAATCTGAAAGCCGATCGAGAACCATGAAAGGAAAGGGAACTAAATTACGAGGACCTTCGATTAGCATCCGCATATCTTGAGTACCAGCTAACTCAACCTGAAACGAGACTTCGACATTTCAACGGACGGTATCGAGACATACGCACAGATGTTAGATCGCTGTCGGTCGCGTGAGGAAGTTATCGCAGCGTCTTCAAAGATACACGGATTGAAAATGCCTCTGTGGGGCTCAAAAGCAGCAGAATGCCCAGAATCGAGATACACAAGAACCTTCCGGCTCTGACGCAAAAAGAAATGCAAATGTTGTTTACCGAGCAGTCGCCCTGGCACTACACATCCGGGAAATGATCGTCGAAACTTAACTACGCCGGTGACCGTGAGACAACAAAAAAACAAGACTGAGGCTTTGAAAAGAGGCGAGTCGCACGAGCCCAGAGGCCTAACAATTGATCGAAAGTCTCGAATTCGAATGGAAAGAAAGTACCTGAGCGATTCCTTATCAGCAACAAAGCATTTTCTCCGAAAGTCTCAGAAAACCCAAATGAGGAACTCCGCTTCAAAAACAACTTCGACCACAGTGAACTTTACAGCAAACTGCCGCCTGCGGAGAGGGATTTCGTTTATCAAGTAGCTACCGAGCAGAAGGAAAGGCTAGAAGCAACGGCCAAACTGACCACCAGGAATCGAAAGGTCCCTTCATCGGCGGAACCAACCAATCCACGCCCGATCCCAACCAGGCAAGCTTCAAGCAGCGCTGAAAACCGAGCTACTCGAATGTCATCGCAAATGCCGATCCGAAGTTTGTTGAGGAACGAACCCGGGTAATTTTAACGGATCATTTGAGTTCGGTGGGAGCAAAGAAGTAATGAACAACGAAGCGACAATTGCTGACTTTCGAACTCAGCGGCATTGTTAATCAATTTAATGACAAGGAGCTATCCAAAGATCGTCTTCCATTCTCCACGCAGTCGATGTCCGCAGACGTTCGAAGTCGGGATGACCATTTTCAAACTACGTCCGAGCGTATTCGGTAGCTTAACTACCCCTCGATTTACCTGATCGCCAAAACCGAAGCCTAGAGCTTTTCAACAAGTTCATCCTTTGAAATTAAATGCCTCATTAGCATCATACTGTTCCGTTGGTCTCAACAACGCCCGTGTGTCGCCTAGGAACTCGTTGTCCTGCATCTTGGTTTCGAGGTTCCTGAGAAACTGTTTTCTTGTTGGCGGATTGTCTACGGAAAAAGCGATATACTTTCGATAAACTTCAATGATCTGTGAGAAATCTGGCCGTTGCTCTTGATACGCCTTGTAAAGATCGTGGAGAGGTCGCTCCTTTGCGACGCTGATACAGACCCTAAGCTTCGTTCCGAGAAGCTCTTCGATCTTGTACGTGACAATATCAGTACTTCCGCTAAACCAGTCAGATTCCGTTGCAAAGGGAAACTTCTGCAAACCCATCACGTTAAAATGTTCGCAAGCAGTTTATTTCCGACTTTTGGGTTTCAAAGGTTGGACCGGAGGTATTTCCGATTCAATCGAAAACGCAGAGTATTATTATCTTTCTTCTGAGTCACAGATGCCGCACCGACCAATTCGAAGCCTCCGTTTGAAGGCGGGCAAGCGTTTCTTTAATTGGTTCGGGTCTGGTCTGAACGAGATCGATGTGTTTGGGTATAACATCGAGAGGTTTGCGGATTCAAATGAAGTTTGTGAAGAGCGGTGCCGCCGCGAAACGCTAGTCGTTCGCGTAGGAAATCATCCGGAAAGATTTCCACAAAGCGTGTGATCGCGCGGTCCTGCTCGACCTGTTCATATTTGTCTGCCATGGGGACAAAATTGGCCCATTGGGTGATATATGGCGGTAGGAATCACTAATCGGTATCTATCGTTTCATTTACAACTACATTCCATCTGTTTCAACCGGAAATTCCACGTTTCTTTTTAGTTGAACTTAATGGCACAGGAAAGAACTTTCGACATTTAACGCCGCGGCTTTATAGAGCCCGTCCGAGGTGACTCTGCACCTGTTGCTGTTTCAAGCAGATAACCGAGCCGCTGAATTACGGCAGTTGGAACGAACTGAATAAACTCGTTGTTTAGTTTCTCGATGCGGATCGCCTGGTCAGCTCTGAGAGCACTTCAACTACTCGGTTCAAACCGCCGACTTTTTATGGTGCTGCACCAAATCGGCAGCGGCAAGTTCTGGCGAGGAAACCTTACAACTCCAGTTTCGGTCTTTCGGTTTTCGAGAAGGTCATCTGGGATCTCTTTTCTGGTTATGTAATTTACCTTTATCCCCTTCTTCACGGTCGGCCTCGTAGGCGGGAAACTCGTAAAAACAAAGAACTCTTGAGGCACCTGGTGTGCCGCCGCCGTAAATATGCAGCAGCGCTTTGGGAAAGGCCAACGTAATATGAACGCTCCAAGAAACGCATTAGTCCGTCAATAAATAGTGCCGGCGGAAGAATCCCGCGTGACGAGTATTGAGGCGTGACAATAACGTAATAGCCCTTGTGGGCGGAAATTATGGTGCCCTTTCGTGATAATCGGTTCAGAGAACGTTTGATCGCGGTTTCAAATACTGCGGCAGCTCACTCTCAACTCGATCCAGAGAGAAAGCTCCGGCCGAAAGCAATTTCCCTTCTACCCATTCTTCGACTCTAAGTTGCGAACTTTGTGATCTCATGAAAGAATCCTTTGCACAAAGTACCACTTTTCGGTACTGTTCGCAAAGAAATGCTTTACTTCGATTTCGAGTACACCGCTTTGTGATCTACCTGCTCAAACATTCCTCTAAGAGCCAGATCCTGTTCGATCGGTAACAACCGGGGTAGTTTGCCGACATCTTCTACAGGTGAGAGCGGCTCCTTTCCATGTTCTTTTTTTCATAGGCGTTCCAACTAAAAATAATGTTGATGCCTCCTCACGCTCTTTGCCGATTGGGATGGCCCAGAGAGTGAACCGATTTTGGTCAATTCTTGAGTAAAGATAGAAGTAGTTTCTGTGAATCATTGAATGTCCGTCCGAAACGTAATTTCGATCCTTCTTTTCCCAGACGACGCCTTCGAGATCTTTCAGCGTTGCGGGGAACGAACCGCGTTTTTGGTGGAACTTCACCAGATCTCTGTTCATCGATGCGGTTGCGTCAACGGGGATTTCTGAGCTTCGCTTTCGTTCCTGCGACCAAAGGGAGTAGACATAGACGCCGATCAAAATTGTGAGAGCCAGCGGGGCTAGGATGAGCGAGATCTTGAGTCTATTTAGCATGCGTTTTAGATCGATGCGTGTTCAATCACCAAAGAAACTCCATTACCTTGGGCAGAAAAGTATCCTACCTCGACAGGAAGGTTGTTGAGAGCGTTGTAAACCGGATCCTTTTTCACCGAATCGCCGTCTAATTGATGTTCCAGCGAGTCAAGTGCTGGCTCTATTGCAGATGGAAAAGCCAGTTCTGAAAGACGTTCGTTCGAACAGATTCGATCGACCTCAGATGAGATAACTTCTTTGAGAGCTGCCTTGTCATGTTCGGCAGCCTGGTTAAGATGGCCCGAGTCTGTAAACGAGAATTGAGGATCAATATCTCCAAGGTGGATTTCGCGGGGTGTGCCTTTGGTCGCGGCGGAATAAGTGTTTTTTTATGAACCGCAAAAGGCGGGTATGCAGCGCGGATCGGCGGGGCGGTGTCGCTGATAATCAACACTTCGGAATGGGCTGCTGTTTGTCGAATCTCATTCGGCAGCATGAGTGCACGTTTTTGCTCTGCGAATCTGGTGTTGTCCTGTTTCTTTCCCGGAAAGTCCTGAAATGTTTTTGAGAAGATCGTCGTTTCGCCCAGCTGCTTTGAGGCGTACTCGGCAGTCACATCGTCAAGGCCAGGCAGAAAGATCTTGGTCATTATGGTGCCGAGTATCGCATTCGCCTGCTCACGACCGTACTGGTCGTACATTTGAGGTAAGTCCTGATATCCGAGACCAAGTCCAACACCACGTCCGCCCGATGCCTGATAGTCTCATAACCTCCGATACATTCAACGGGTAAGCCTCGTCTATGAGAACGAAGCACGGATGCTCCGGTTCATCTACACCATCTAGCCTCATTTCCATAACGGCCTGTCCGATGAAGGTAGCGATAAACTCTTTATAGACGTCAGCGGCCCCTTCCGAAACGACCAGGTAAATTGCTGTACCGGGTTTGCGAAGGTCTGCAAAGTTTATCGAGCGGCAACCAAGTGCAGTTTCGTCTTTGGTCGGCGGCATCATTACCATCCGAGCGGGTGCAAGTGTGAACGGTCGAAGCTTGTTGTACAAACCAATCAAAATGGATCCGCGAGTCTGAACCGGTGCTCAAGAAAAGCCAAATACGCTTGTTTCGCGTAGAGGCTTGGGGAATTCATCATCGCATCGTTGAAGGCCTGATCGCCGTCGCCGCTCAGGAAGAGAAGAAAGTCTGCAGCAAAAGCGGGAATTGCCTTCTCGCGAAAACTTCTGCGATATGAAGTAAAATTGCGGTTAAAGCTATCTGCTCGGCGTCGCCCCAGAACGGATCGGCATTTGAGCGGCGTCTGCCTTCTATCCCGATCATCATTCCGGCAATCTGACATGCAAATGCCGGATCGTTTCTGCATTTCGGGATGAAGTTCCACCGATCGCTTTTTGTCGGATCGTTAAGGTCTAAACGGTAAATTGTTTTGGCGGAGCCGGCCGTCTGGGTGAAAAGCTCGCCTTTAGGATCGTAGACCAGACAAGATGACTTGTTGAGGATCGCCCGGATCATGGACATAAAAAAAGTCTTTGATTTACCGGAACCGGTCGGGCCGAACATAACAAAGTGGCGAAGCCACTGACTTGCGGGAAGATATACATCGCGACCCCAAAACGCTTTTGCGAGAGGAAGCGCATTTGCAGGTAGTGGCAATCCTCTAATCCGATTCATCAGACCGCAGCGAATCAGATCGGATGCCTTTGCCCACCGCGCTGAGCCATGGGCGGTACTCATACGCCGAACGCGGTACGCCCACATTAATGAATAGGAATCTACAAGCGAGCCCGCAACACAGATCAGCGCCATCGCCCAAAAGACCAAAGTTATCAGGCCATAAACGTCTAAAAGATATCCCGCAAACAAGCAGACCAATGAGCCTAGTAATCCCAAAATAAAGAAGAAAACACACATGCCAATGTCAGCCGACCACTGCCAAAACGCTTGATACGATGGCAGATACTGCTCATTTGCTTTCCTTGGAATACCGTAGGAAGCGTCAATTTCTCAATCCATTCACGCGAAAACATAGCTTTATCGGTTACCGTGTGTTACGAAGATAATCACTCTGTTCTTTCAGCGAATCATATGTCGCCGAAGTAATGGACGATACATCACCTCGCCAATGCCGTATCCTCCAGCCTGACGCACTCAATTGTTCAACAGTTGAAAGAGCTGCCGGAACGGGCTTATCGGGGAGCGCTTCAAAATACAGAACGGTATTGGGTTCGCTTTGAGGGAGCGGAAATCTGAAAAGTAACTGTGAGCCTAGATTGGATTTTGGTACGGCCAGTACCTCAAATGAAAAGGGCTCGCGTCGATATATGATATGAAACGTGCTTCGCTCTGAAGTAATAGTTGCTGAATTTGATTGAACCCCGGGCGGTAGTAGTCGGGCGGCATTAACGTGGCGAATTATCCGATCGACATTCTCTGGGAGTCTTCCGTTTTGAGTATTCAGCGACAACACCGACAACGAGATCGCCATTCCCAAAGCCGACGTTTCTCTGAGTCTTACCGCATTATCATACTCGAGGCCGGAGAAGGGGTCTTCGGTCTGCGGTCCGGTCGGCGAAGACTCTTTTCAAATTCAAGCCCACGAGTTTCAACAAATCGAACCTGGGCCGTTTCTGCTCTGCGGTATCAATATTCTGACAAATCCGTAGACGCCGACCACGCAAACGACTACCAGTAGGCCAGCGTTTTGAGTGCGAACCACCGACTGTTTGATCCTCGAAAAAAGCCCCAATGGGGGTTCTGTTCTATTCATAACGAATTGTCGGCGAACTGCGGCCACCTAATCTTCCAACTGGCATCGCGCGAGCCTAGCCAAGAATCGATGTCCGGGTGGAAGGCGTGCGTCATCGCCAAAAGATAATCGAGCTGAAGTGTGAGCAGTTCTCTGGATGCTCCGGTCTTTACGAAATAACAAAAATATCGGACCAAGTTCTTCGAATTCAGAGACTCAACCGAGTCGCGTTCGAGAGCTGCAACGATGTCGATCGACTCACGGACACTCGGATGATCTTCCATTCCGGCGATTCCGCGAACGGCGTCTATTAGCTTGGTTGTAAGTGCTAAGTGGGCTGAAGTCGCGCGTTTATTTCTTGTCGATAAGATCTCAAGCTCCTTTTCCAGCGAAGGACTCGCGAACCGGCTGTAAACGTGTCTCGAAATGAACGGCGAACTGAGTTTGTGGCGCAGATCATTTGAGGTCGTGATCACGATCGGTCTCGAATTCCAGTCGGGAACGCCGATTGTTCCGCCTTCGTATCGTGGAATGTAGATCAGTCCACGTTCGAGCGGCATAAGAAGGGAATCTTCAATGCTGGCCCCAAACTTATCGCTTTCATCAAGGATCAACACCGGCGGTGATTTCATTGGAGTGCTCGACACCGCGCTTGCCGCCAAGTCGTATGCCATTCCTACTTCACCAAGAATCAGAAATCGGCGCTGCCACTTAGAGCGTCGGGCATTGTCGAGAAAACTCGGCCTGCTCTTCAAGTGGCAGTTGTTTTGCGAGTGCCAGGTGTTCTCTATCCACACGGCTTGCTCTTCATTATCCCAGTCATAGAGGATCTCTTCCTGTTTTAGCCCATCGCGTCCGGCAACAACGCACATCGAAAGATTGCAGGCGGCGGCTAACGCTTCGGGAAATGCAGTCTTCCCGCTGCCGCGCGTACCGGAAATAAGCCATGCCGTCCAGACTTAAGACTTTCGCAGAAGTCTTCGAATACTTGCTCGTCGGGCACGTATCCGTGTCCGGCCATCAGTTGGAACAGCTCACCATGCTTTCCGTCTGAGACAAGTTCGCGAGGGTCGATCCGTGGACGGGATGCGTCGAACGGAATCATTCCTTTTTTGCTCCCGTTTCTGTTTTGGCAATTGAAGGGTTCTGTTCGGGTAGTTGCGTCACAAGTACATATCCGGTGGTTCCGGCTAAGACCTCTAGGAATGTGTCCTCGGGTTCGTTTCCAAACAGCGACTGACTCGTGTCCTCGGAGAGTTTTTCCGACCCTCTGCGCAGCGGCTCCGATATTACTACTGTTCCACCTGAACGGAACGAACCGACCGATCCCAATATCGAGCCGGCAGTGTCTTTTATGCCTCGAAAGAATCGGGTCCACTTTCCGGTGACTCTTTTCCTGTTTCCGCGAATCCCTGAGGCACCGTCAGTTCCCAATAGTTCGCCGCTGAACTTCACCAGTTCACCAGAAACCGGATCGATCAGGCCGATAATATTGACGAACGCTCTTACGGATTCGCCGCCCCGTAGATTACCAATTAGAGTCGTGCCTACTTTCCGGATTTCCTTCGGTTATCGTCTTTGTAAAGCAACTGGCAATTCTCAGCCGATGTCTTGCCGCCCAGGCTCCACGGCGTTGCATGATCCGCTTCCATTTCGGTTAGCTCGAAGTGTTTGAGGCATTTTACGCAGATTCCTTTTTGTCGTTCGTAGGCTTCGCGTTTTTGATTATCGAAGAACGCGCGAACACGCGGAAAGAAACTAGGGTAACTTCATTGTCAAGAAATATCAGAATGGATAACATACATTAAAGAAAATGCCACCATCTTTATACGGAATCACACACTCGAATCGAAACTTCTCCGATCCACATTATTGGGGGAAGAATCAATTCAACTCGTCCTTTCCTGCCGCCCTTGCATGTTATATGCGGGACAAAGGCATTCCCGCTGTTTACATTGAACTTGACGAAGACTGTAAAACTCAAGTGGTTGAACGAGATTTCGATTTCATCTTTGGCACTACTCTGCCGAACGACCAACTTTCGTTCGCGTTTGAGTCAATCTATGAACCGTTTAGGAACTTCGTAGAAGATCAGCTGGTCTCGATTGATCTTGTCTTAAAGGATACGAACGGAAATTACATTCGACCATTTGAGATTAATTACGACTTTACCGGACAATTCAACGTGCATGCTTGCTGAAAGTCAATATGGTTGTGAACTTGTTTTAAGATCTGCGACGCTTAAGTATATGGCGTTAAGCATTGCTGAAAGTTGTAACAATGAAGCCGACAAAGCTCGTATTCGGGAGTTGTTTGCATTTTGTGGGCCGATTCAGGACTGGAGAAACGAGGTCGAGGCGGCAAGATATTTACCGCAAATCGTCGAGGCTCTCGAAACCTTTTCTCCGAGTTTTCTTCTCGGCAAAAGCCAATCCTTTTACAGCCAATATGGAAGACCCATGGGAAAGCTCCACTGCTTGCTGATTCGTGCCTAGATATTTTCGTATGGAGCGACTTTGCATTGTCGAGGTTGTTTATGTCCAGCGCTCGCGATTTTCGGGTTGAAACAATTTCACGGTTCAAGCGCGCTGCTCTTAGGCTTGCCCGATTTTTGTATGATTCGTCACGCTTAGGAAAGGTATACCTGGCTCCAATCTATGATGGGATGACCTACGGACCTCAGACGGACAAGGAGTTTGCACTTTCTGGAAATAAGACGAATCTCATAATGAGAAATCCGCGGCTAACTAATTTAGCAATTGGAAAAGACGAGATTAAGAATATTATTTTGGGTGGTGGGCAGAAGTATTTAAGCCCAGAGAGGCGTTTCGACGCAATCATCTATTTTGCAACTGATTTGTTTAGTGATTAATCAATGATAAGTAATAACTCAAGAGTAGTTGATGTTTTTGCGGGTGGCGGCGGTCTTTCCATAGGTTTCGGCAACGCAGGCTTTAATATTAAGGCCGCGCTTGATAACTGGGATCCGGCAATCAAATTTTACGAAGAAAATTTCGACCACCCCATTATTAAATGTGATCTGGGTAATGTTTCCCAGTCGGTTTCGCTTATCAATAAATACAATCCAAATATCATTATCGGAGGACCGCCGTGTCAAGATTTTTCAAGTGCCGGAAAGCGGAACGAAAATCTTGGTCGAGCAGACTTAACGCTTTCCTTTGCTGAAATTGTCACCTGCATTAAGCCGGCATATTTCGTAATGGAAAATGTTGCTCGGGCTTTAACGAGTAATGCATTTGCCAAGGCAAAGCAGATGTTCACTGATGCGGGCTATGGACTTTCAATTCGGGTATTAGATGCGAGTCTTTGCGGCGTTCCTCAGATTAGAAAAAGATTATTTGTTACGGGTGAGCTTAACGGAACCGACAATGCCTTAGACCCATACATTGAATCCAGTCTTAGCACAAAGCGAATCACCGTTCGCGAGTATTTGGGCGATAAGATTGATACGGAGTACTATTATCGGCACCCACGAAGCTACTATAGGCGGGCTATATTCTCTATTGATGAACCGAGTCCGACCATTCGAGGGGTCAACAGACCAATCCCAAGCGGTTACCCAGGGCATCCGGGCGATCGTTCGGAAATCGACGAGAACGTTCGTTCCCTTAGTACTCGTGAACGAGCGCTAATCCAAACCTTTCCCGACAACATAAAGCTAACTGGTTCGAAAACCGAATTGGAACAAATAATTGGGAATGCGGTTCCTGTAAAACTCGCAGAATTTGTTGCAAAGGCATTATCTAATTATTTGGTAACGAAAGCTGGAAACATCGAAAAGCCTCGTGAACTGGCGAATCGTGCTTGATGACGCATCTCAAATTACTGAGAGGGTATTCGAATTGGTGAACTTTATCACCGTTCCTGTCCTCCAGGATGTCAAAGCGGTCAAACCACGCCGTCTTCGACGTGCGTTGACTGCTTTGAATCGAATTGAGCAACGCGATTAAGCCGTTGCCTGTTCGCGTTGCTCTCATATTATCTCGTTTTCTCAACTCGATATATCACGGCTTCGTTTTTCTCGTCAGACCCGACGCTCTGTCGGATTTGCGGACGAAGCCCATTGCTCCGTAGAGCGGGCTGTCGTTGCCGTAGGCGGCGGAGCCGGCGACGCCGAGGCCGACTTTGGAGCGATTTTCATTTAGGGCGGCGTATTTGTCGTCGCGGACTTCGCGTTTCATCTTGAGTTCGGCTTCGAGGTCGGCGATTGTCGCGTCATCTGCGGCACACGCGGTGATGTCGGCGAGAAACGCCGCTTGCGTGATTCCATTGAACTCAACCGCCGGTGCGCCTTCGAACCAAGCGTCATTCATTACGTTGCATCTTTCCCTGATACTCTTGATATCAACACTTCTAGGCATAGAATCTCCTTTTCGACCTGTATTTATTGGCTTTTCATGAATACGAGAACGGAAAACGTCTCGTAGGGGAAATCATACACGCGATCAGGGAAAATTTTCCACCTCACAGGGGCAGCGTCCCTTGTCGCAGGGGAAACGAATTTAATCGCAATGTAACCTTCCCCGGCGACAAGGGAAACGCCCCAAGCCATAGGGGAACGGGTCCAATTCGCTAGAAGAGATCGCCTAGCCACCAAATTCGCTTACCGAATGGCATTAATCCTTTTCTCCGTCTGGCGGTTGGACCGACTCATCAAAAAGCGCTCGAAAGAATTCTTCCGTCGTCGGCATGGGAAGGTCATTTCGACAATCGCTGCAACGAAGCATATGACGCGCGACGGTGCGGTGCTTCTCCGCAGATAACGTTTTTGCGGCAAACGCCGCAATCTCATCCTTCGTCACGTGTTCGTGTTCACTCATCACTGAATCTTTCCCCAAATTCTACGAGTATCGTGCACGGTCTTAGTTTAGCGAATCATCCGCGTGTGCTACAGCCGTCACACCTTTAAAACGAGGACGACTATGAAAAAACTACTGACACTTATCAAAAGCCATGTACCTGCACTGGCGCCGCTCGGATTAATGTTGCTTTTCACGCAACTGACTTCAGCACAAGGCCCGATTTTCACCGGAGATGCAAGTAACCTCTCGAACATCATTCGTGAAGCCCTTAAGCTCATGGCGATCATTCTCTTCTGTCTAGGAGCAGTCGGCGTGGCTTGGTCGATCTATAACAAAATGACCGGAAAGGAATGGGGTAACCAGGCGTTCGGTTCGCTCCTGTCGTTTGCGTTCGGGACCATAGTCGCGGTGTTCTGGCAGCTTGCACAAGGACGTGCGGTCGGAGTTGATACGAACTTCTAGGAGGAAGCCATATGAGAAGACGTGCAACACGACCTAATGTTTTCCGTGGTCTAAAGCGGTTCGGGGTCTACTCTACCGACTGGAAATTTATCCTGATCCCCACTGCGATCGCCTACATCGTTCCTTTTGTTTTCGGGCTTTGGGTGGGCTACGTTCCGCTGGGATTCCCCATGGGACTGCTAGTTTTTCTGATTCTTTTGGGAATCTTCAACTATCTGCGTTTGAGTAAGCCTTCCTATTGGCTTTCTCAGAAGTTTGACGCCGAGATAGACCGATGGACAGAGTATCGACCGCCGCTCCGAGGCGAACTCGAACCGACAAGTTGGAAGACATCTAACAGGAAATAAGCATGGACACAGCAAACCTAACATTCGCGCAAATCGCAATCTCTCTTTTCGGGGGACTTCTTTCCGTCGGTCTTGGATTGGTAGCCGGATTTCGTTTCATCCCGGCAGTAAGATCACTATCGAGCCGTACTCCATTGGACCGCGGGTCACGGACTCAACTCATCGAGAATGCCGAAGCAGGTCGGATATTACCGACCGAGATCGCGGGGCTAGACGGGAACACTATCCGTTACCGAGATGGCAGCTATGGAAAGGCCTATATTTTCGAACCGTCGAATAGTCTTTACATCGACGGTTACGTGACTGAGCAACGGATCGACGAGCTAAAAACCATACTGAAATTCGAGAAGCCGGAGTACACCATCATTCAGTTTCGGTTCCTGAATTCGCTCGACGCGGGTGAGGTGCTTCGGTCACATCTCTCATCCAGAGACACCGCATCATCCGATCCGGTCGCCGGTGTGCTTCAGGCCACCAATCTTGCGCTTCACGAGGAAGCGATCAGATCCGGCGAAGTTATGCGACAAACCGCAACGGTGTGGATACGAGTTCCGGTACGTGATCCAGGGGAAAAGGGAATGATGTCTTTGCTCTTGCCTTCTATTTCAAAGGACATAAGGGATCACGGGTTTGCACGACTATTCCGCTTTCCCCTCAAAAGCATAAGAAATCGCGAAAGTGAATTGATGGTGCAGAGAGAGGTGCAAAGTGAAGCCGCCTGCAAACTAAAAGCTTCACGAGTATTTCAATCATTCGAAGCCAATTTTCCGCGCAGCTTGCAGCTTCGGGAGATGAACCGAACAGAGATATTTGAATCACTCTTTATCAGCCATCGCCGCGAGCACGGTCCTTTCCCCGATCTGAAGAGCTCAGATTGCGTCGATCTGCGGCGCTATCTTTGCAGTACAGAAATTGAGACAAAACGCGAGCAGTACATCCGTCACAATGGTACGCCTGCAAGTCTTGTCAGTCTCAAGACCCTTCCAAATGGCTTTGTAACGGCCGATATTATGCGGTACGTGACTGCGACGAAGGCCTTAGGTTTTCCGCACGAGATCGTCGTTGATTTGATGACAACTGAAAAACAGGCTGCAAAAAAAGACCTGCAGAAGCGAATCGATCGTATCGACGGCAGCCGCAACACCTGGCTTGGGTTCCGTAATCTCAAAAAGGACGCGGTTGTTATCAAGTCAGACCTTGAGGGCCTGCTCGAACAGGTCGAAGGGGACAATGAAGAGATCTGCAATCTCAGACTAAACGTTATTGTCTTTGCGGGCCGCTCAAAAGGGCTAAAGGAAACGCGTCGGCAACTTGAGATTCTTGACGACCGATGTGATGCCGTAGTCTCAGCGATCCGCAAGAAGATCGGCGCGGACGCAATTAGAGAAGACGCGGTGCGGCAGCGAGCTATTTATCCGCGAATGCTTACCGGTGAACTTTCCTGGAAGCCAACAGGTCAGGAACTTACGGAAACGGCCGACTCGGTAATCTCATTTGTCCCAACCGAAACTAGCTGGCGTGGAAGCGGGCGGCCGCACAGCATCTTTATAACTCCGAACGGCCAGATGTTTGGTCTTGATCTCTACGATCGGGGACTGATCAAATCTCCAACAGTCATCGTCACCGCAGCGTCCGGTGAAGGCAAATCATTTCTTGCGGCTATGCTGATCACGGACATCCGGGCTCACCGCGGAAACGTAAAGGTCCGCGTGATGGACTACAGGCATTCGTTCAAGCCTATCTGTAAACTTTTTGGCGGCCGTCACATCGAGTTTAACGAAGCCGATCCCAAACCGATCAACATTTGGAACTATCCGGGAATCGAGGAAGGTGACCGTCCTACGAAGCGCCAGCTTTCAATGGTGTTGATGGACATCCTCATTCTTAGCAAGACGGCAAAGACAGATGCGATCACAAGTGCTATTGCCTCCACTGTTATCGATGAGGTCTATAAGATGTCGCTGGCTCGAAACGGAGACGGCAGACCGAAGTTTCGCTTGGACATTTTTTGGATGTTCTTAAGACCTATCACTGGGAGCCTGCACAGCAGGGCCAGGCGAGCGAGCTTTACTTGAAACTTAATGTTCACCGAAAAGACCCGTGGCTTAACTCGCCGACCCATCCCGACTATGACATGCCGTCGATGTTCGATGTGTTTGAACTTTCGGGCATCAGTGGCCTTGACGAGAAGATCCGCGAGAGCGTCGGCTTTCGGATTAGCGCCAGATAATGCAGGAGATAGGCGAGGAAGACGAGCGGAAGCAAAGACACCGATCCTGTTTCTCTGCGACGAAATGCGCGAGATCAACAAGCACTTTCCAGCGATTCAGGAACTCATTGCCGAGGCATCAGTGACCGGCCGTAAAGAAGGTCTTGTTACCGTCCTATTCTCGCAGGCTTACGAGCATTTCACCGGAACTACAGAGAGGCCCAACGAGATTGGAATCGACCTTGTAAAAAACTCAGGTGTAAAGATGATCGGCAAACAGATCGGAGGTTTTGACCGACTGGCATCGGATTGCGAGCTTGCCCCTGAGACAGTTGCAGCGATCCGTGCGATCAGAAACCAATACGGAAGATACACCCAGTGGGTTTTTGTCATCGGCAGCGGAGCGGACAAGATCGTCCAGATGGCCGAGATCCGTCTTTCGCCGGCGATGCTTTGGGCTAACACCAACGACACGAACGAAGCGAATGCGCGAAGACTTGTCGAGAATATTCGGCCCGACCTGCCGCCTGAGATCGTCGTGTCCTGGCTGGCCTCAAAGTACCCGAGCGGATTGACCGCAGTCGGACTCACGGAAATATCTTCTTTTGACCTGAATGAATTGAACGGTTTGGAGGTATCAGCATGATCGGAAGTAACAAAACAATAAGACAGATCGTTCTCGGAGTAGTTCTTTCTTCGATCTTCATCGGGATCGACGTTCGCCCGGCCCGGGCACAGTGGACGGTATTCGACCCATCTCAATACGTTCTCCAAGTTGAAAAAAGGGTCGAAGAGGCGGCTAGGTGGCTTGAGACCATCAACCACTATATCGATACCTATGAACAAGCGGTCAAGCAGTACGAAAAGATGGTTGAAAGCGTAACCAATCTGAGGGGGATTCTCGGCAAGGTTGAAGAGCAGGTTATGCGGCATAAGCAGCTGATAACGACCTACGCAACTATCGGCCGGCTGATACGCGGGACCTTTGAACTTAAAAAGCGCATCGAGGCAACTATAACCAGCCAAATACATTCAGTCGTAAACATCGCAAGACGCCTTAAGAACGGCATCTTCGATATGGATGCGAACAAGCGTGACCTTGATGACTTTCTTCGGCATTCGATCGGACGAAGCGCCGATGCCCACCTCAAGAATCTCGAACGCCTTGCGAAGCTAGATTCTGAACTCGAACGGATGCTCTTTGACCGAGAAAACATGCTTCTCGATCTAGCGAAGCTCTATGAAGAACGCGAGAAGATCGCAGATGAAACACGAGCGATAGAAGCTAATCCAGCGGCAAATCGGGATGGCGTTCAGTCTCTCATAGACCAGATGCTCGCAATCAATCTGCGCATATCAACGGTTGAAGGACAGCTGCGCGAGCTTGAGGCAAAGATACAGGAGAAGTTTATCGCCTACGGCCTCAAGATCGAGCAGATGACCGAGTTCGGAAAAGAGATCCGCCGAAGCACCGAGATGATGACTGGTATCACACGAGCCTCGGACGAGTTTCTTCGTGAGCTCGAACGCTATGAAGTATGGAATGATGACGTCTATGAAAGCCCTCTTCCATAATCGCCAAAATATAGGATCTAAGAACTAAAACATCAAAGCCATGAAAAACGTGACCTCTTTCGCCACGCTTTAGCGACAGCTCTATTCATTCTTGCCTACTTCGTCTCGCCATACCTCCTCGCCAACGCAAGCGGCCGGGCAAACCCGGCCGCCCCCTCGCGTCGAGGGGCAGACTCCAGTAGGAACGATGAACGGACAACCTGTAACCGCAAATGACCTTATAATGACGATCAACTCGACTCTCCTTTTATGCCGCCCTCGATGGAAGTCCGGCGCCGATCTTCGGCAGTTTGAGAACAGATACCCCGCGAACCCAGTCGCGAGTCCTTCTCCCGGCCCGGTCGTTCCGCCAAAACCTCCCGCACCGAGTTTCAGCGAACAGATCAAGAATCTCATGCGGACTGGACAGGAATGGCTGTTTCAATCGGTTCTCAATACCATCATAAAACCGCTGATGCCGATCCTTACGTTTCTCGCTTGGATCATAGCGAGTTTTGTTTTGATCTTTGCGTTTATTCGCAGGTTCCACGACAACCGAGGCCTTGGACCAGAGCAACTTGTTGCCTGGGCGATCCGCTCGATCATTTTCATGGTATTGATCGGAGCGAGTCCGTTCATCATTGACGGTCTCACGATAACCGGCAAGTTCTTTGCGCGGCCAATTCGCGCCTACAACCGTTCACTCGTCACTGAATTTGACGACAAGATGAAAAAGTATGTGAAAGCAAACTTCGCCGTAGAAGATCCAAATGAACTGCTCGCAGAACGTCTTCCGAACGGAGAGCCGGGCCTTGTTGGCATAATCATGGATAAAGAGTCGTCTGTGAAAGACATAACAGGTGAACTAAACATACTCGGATGGGATATGCCCCGAATGTTTACCTTTATGGTGATCGGGCAGAACATCATAAAGTTCGGCGGGCTTTTTCTTGCGATCGCCGGACTTTTTATCTTGATAGGCCTGAAACTCGCTGCCCCGGTGCTAGCGGCATTCGGTTTTGACGAGAAGTTTGCGGCTCAAATGTTCTATCCCTTCTGTTGGGGCGTCGCTACATTTGCGCTGGCATTTCCGATAGTAAAGGAGGTTACGCTCTATGTTTGCTATGGCCTAGGCGTTCTCGCGCTTTCTATCTACAACGGTGAGAGTACATTTTTCCTTGATCCCGTCACGGCGAAGATCATAACCAACGGAGCTTACGATCCGGCTTCAAGTGCTCTTATCGTCACCGCATTGTTCTTCGTTTCCAGTCTTTGCTTCATTCTGGTTCCATTGCTCAGTTACAGAGTTCTGCGAGGACAGGTTTATGAAGGTGTTTCTCAGATCTCGATGGGCTGGATGCTTTCGAGTATGGGAACCGCGCTTGAAACATACGGTCTAGTTGCGGGAGCCGCAATCAATCGTCAGGCAGAAAACACTCAAATTCAGGGCATCTATAATGCCGAGCAGACGGCCGCAAGAAAATCCCTGGAGGCAGCTAATCAATCAACGGACGCGCGTTTGGTCTCGTCGGTTGCCGGAGTCGAAGGCGGCCTTACGACTAGTTTGGGACAGATCCGGGCAAATCAAGTGACGCAGACGTTGCTTGCCGAGGCGAGCAAGAACTACGGTTTGAGCAGCAGTGCAGCGGCAACCAAGCGCGAGATCGCAGGAACACTGGCTGAAGCTCAGGGAACCCGGGAGGCTCGAACCATCGATGGAATGAAGGAAGTCGAACTGCGCGGTCAGGGCAACCTTGAGCGGTTTGGAATGAAGACCTACGAATTCACACCGGGCGGCTCGTCGATCGCCGGAACTTCCGTTCCGATTCGCACCGGTCAGGAACTCTTCGACTGGTCGAGAAATAAGCATCCTATTCAAGAAGTGAACAAGCAGATGGACTCTACGACCGCAGTAACATCGCACTTCAAAACAACAACACCGGCATTGTCGCCGACACGAAGGTAGAGGCAAGCAATGTCTATCAGGTGAGATCAATCAAGCACTCGAAACTCAAGCTTCGCAAAGCAAGCAGGCTTTCAATACCGGAAGTTCGATTGCTTCGTCGAGCACCAGACAAGGAGCAGGAATCCAACTCTCAGGTATTAAACGTTCGGCCGATATGGAGAAAGTATCTAATCAACTCAACTTTGATGGCCGCACCGAAGCCGCATCAATAAATCAGACCGCGGCTGATGGAAGCGCCAGACTCAGGATGGTGTCATCC
>JADJBB010000027.1 GCA_016703965.1 Acidobacteriota bacterium | reverse complement strand
AGTATTCGGTTTCGGTGAACCGACCGCTGTTGTAGTCCTCATTGGGTTCCCAAGCCTTTCGCGGACTGCCGTATTGGTCGTATTGGACGCACGACGATATCCAAGAATTCGTCTCGTTATTCCACAGCTTAGTAGTCGTGGGCTCGCGAAGTAATCTTGAGTTAGCTGGTATCGACAGGTCGGTCGATGGATCGGTCCAAGTACTTACAAGGTTCCCGCTAAGATATCCGCTACTTGCCCCCAGATAATTTTGTTCATCAAAAAGTGTTTGCGTTTTGGTGAGGACATTACCTTCCTTGTCCAACGCACGGCTCTCTGTAGGGCAAACTGTTTATTCCTCTAGCTTATAGTCAGGGGATATATAATCCGTTTCTCCAATCGTGGCGATTGTTGATGAATTAAAATAACCAGCGATCTGACTAAACGTCCCCGTCTGAGCGAGACTCAACGGAATATTCCTGAAATGGTGCGATTTTGTGCGCTTCAAATTAAGGTGAGCAAAATACTCAGCATCCGTGGGTGCAGTATTGTTATTGACACCCGGCGTCTCATATTCATTTTCACTTAGCGTCGCCAAGGCCTGACCGTTTTCGATAATAACCGAAACCGTTCGCGCTACTTGTGGATCACGCTGAGCGAGCGAATTCGCGGGTCTGATAGGATCATTCGTCGCAACTGGCCCGTGAACCGTCCACTCAGTCAGAGTTCGTGAACGCAAGACGTTATTCTCATCGAAGCTACGTTCATCTACCGGCATCCTGGCTTTCGGTTTTATCGAACCCAAATTGATGTTCGTACGCCGTGTCGGACAAAAGATACCTCTCGGTCTTTGCACCGGCGGTGGATGAAGAGTTACCTTTCGACGAAGTCATCGTGACTTTATAGTTGGCGTTCGCCCTGATCCTGTGAACGCAACAGCATACGTCCAATGCTGGTCTGGAACAGTACTATTTGCCTGAAAGACATTTCGTTTCTACCACGCCCTGTTTGTCTGGTCGTGGCGGGATAATCAGAAGCCGTCATCGGGGCGATCTGCCCGTATTGGAAGGTTCGAAACTGCCGGTTGGGTAAACGATCTTTGTGATCTCGCCGTATTGGTTGTACCTGAACTCATACTTCTGCCCGTTGGGAAGATCAACGCCCGCCAGAACCACTGGGTTGAAACGTTTAGCTAATGCGGTTGCGGGCGTATCACCATCAAACGGATTGCAAGACCGCATGCCAATTCCGTTGAGCGGAAACAGTTTCTCCGTTGTATTCGGATTTGCCGAATTCACTGGATTCTCGGCGCTACCAAAACACGTAATCGACGTGTAGTAATAGATGTTTTGCTCAGGATGTTCCAGTGATCAGGTTTAGTGGTAATGGAACTTCAAACTCACGGCCCACGGTGTCCTTTACCTTCCGAACATTTTGGCCGTCGACTGTGAATTGATTAGGAGTTTCGGAAGTACTATAGACGGTTCGATTTCCGTCAATGTCAACCAGTTCTTTCGCCTCGAATAAGGCCGTCTGATCAAAACTTCCAGTTGATTGGCCCGGAAATTGATAGCGACTGCCATCCGTCATATGGAGGGTGCTCCCATCTGATGTACGAACGAGAGTCATTCCCGACCCATCCACCGCAAGAAACTTGCCCAACGTATCTGGAACACCAAATACGCCTTCGCAGTCGGGGCCGTCGTTGACCGAACCAGAGCAATAGCCAAACACGGCGTCGGATTTTCGAAACTCATGCGTCGAACCATCACCCATTCTCACATTTACGCGCTTAACGTAGTGCATCTTTGGCGGATTTTCGATGCCCGGAGGCGGCTCTATGTCTATGTCACAGTTGGGATGCCATGACGGGCATTGCGGCTCCTCGACACAAAAGGAGCAGGAGGCGGGACAATAACCGTTCTGGTAGTGGCATGAGGCACCGCCACCGGGGCCACCGCCGCCGCAGTTGGCAGTGTTCCAGTCAAAGCGCGTGCATTCCCAAGGGTCACATACTCCATTCTCGCACGTACGTGTTCGTTCGATGCAGACCCAACCACAAGGCAAGTTGGGATTACTAAGCAAGCCAGAACCCCGCCCCGCTGTTGCAGCCTGTTGGGTATAAAAATTGAATCCGTTGATATCCTCACCGGGTGTGAAAACTTCGCCTTCTTGATTATAGATCTCAAATTTCTCTTCAATTGTCGGGGCAGCCAAACTGCTGGTCCAACCTGCAGCACTTCTCTCCGCGAACATCGGGGCTAGCTGAGTTACGTATTGTTTGTAATGACCAATTGGAGTGAAATAGAAGTAGGTTGAGCGATTGTCCATTCTCCATAGTTTTGATGAGTAGCTCAATCCAATTGGCAGACTGTTGCCATTTCGACCCGGATAGCTGAAAAGCGGTATGTTCATCTCCATTGCCAAGGTTGAAGGATTAACATGCGCGAGACTTTTCAGATTTTGATCTGCTGCCCCACCAGTGTCTTTCGACTTTGCTCGTGAGGACCCGCCCGACTGCCCATTGACTATCAAAGCACATACCAGCAGAGCAATGAGAATTCCTATATGCTCCAGCCCTGTAAAACGACCTATCCCTAGATTTCGCTGCCAAGCTGATCTCGCCTCAAGATTCTTTGTGTTAGTTTCCATATCACGTTTCCCTTTCACTGCCGCCGCCAATTACTTACCTTCGAAAATATGCAGGTACCGGAATATCATCCGCCATTCCCCAATGCTCTTGTCTTAGGGTGTTCGATGAGCCGGACTTGCGGATGTACCAGTCGCCACTTGAATTGCGCCAGACGGCGATATCGACCTTGCCGTCGCCGTCGAAATCGTTTGCGACGGGGATGTCACCGGCGGCGTCACCAGTCGGAGTGGTCGTCGTGGTCGAGGTCCATGAGGCGTTCATGATGATCCAACCGGCATTGTGCCGGACGGCGTAGTTGGCCTTGCCGTCGCCGTCGAAATCGGCTGAGACCGGAGTGTCGCCATCGTTACCGAATGTCACCTGCTGTGTGGTCGTGTCGGAGCTTCGGAGTGTGTAGAAGGAAGTGGCAGAGGGCCGCCAGACGCTGATGTCGGCTTTGCCGTCGCCGTCATAGTCCCTCGGTGTCGGGATGTCGTTGTTGACGCCGTAGGTCACTGTCGTCGTACCGCTGTCGGATGATCTGGAGATGTACCAGACTCCTGTCGAAGGCCGGAAGACCGCAACGTCCGTCCTGCCGTCACCGTCGAAGTCGGCAACCGCGGGTATATCGCCGCTGGCACCGAAAGTCACCGTGTAATAGCTGCTGTTGCCGGAGGTCGCGATCCACCAGACGTTGGTCGAAGGCCTGAACACAGCAAAGTCGGTCTTGCCGTCTCCGTCGAAATCGCCCTGGACGGGCGTGTCGGTGCTGTTGCCCCAAGCGTAAGATGTCCAGGCCGAGGTCACGAGGTTGTAAACGTACCAGGTCCCGCTTGACGGCCGCCAAACCGCAAGATCCGCCGGCGGAGTCTCGTTGGCGTTGGCATCGACTACAGCCAGCATTCGTGAACCAGCGTACACGTACTCTTTGCTAAGCTGCGGTGTTGGCGTAGGAAGTGGTGCCGCGAAGGGGTTCCAACTGCTCGAAGCATTCTTTGGCAATGCCTTGCCAAACCAGCCGGTCCGCTGGCCGTTTAGAGGATCCGTGCTTGGCAGCCACCCGCTCTTTGCAAATATGCCGATGCCGACCAGGGGCAAAACAACAATCACTCCGATCAGGACCAGATGCGAACGCACAAACGTTGCGATCCGGGCGAATTTCTGGCGTCGAGGTTCAGCGAGTTGGTCCGTTGGCTCTAAAATATGAGACGGTTGATCCGATCGTCCGAGATCTTTGGCCTCAACAACGCTGTTTCGTAGTGTCTTCTTGGACATGGGCTCTCCAATAAGTATGTGTAAATGGAAAAACTAATGCGGCTTGGGAACAGGCGAAGGGATTTCTCTTGTGAGGAGTCTTTCGATTCGGGAGTTCAAAGCCAGCATTTGCAAATAACAAGTGCAATCAAGAAAGCCGGTTCCTTAGATAATGCCAGTGAGGCGGCTCAATCACAATGTTTCCGGCATTAAATACTACTGTTAAAGCAATGTCAAACCGAGGTTGAAAAAAGTATCCTCATTCGAATCGCAGAGACGTCTGACCCAAGTAAATGCGCCAGTTGCCAATCATTCTTCTAACTTTCTGCATGAGAACCACCTCCACTCAGATCCAGGGGGATCGGGTTCAGCATACGAGGTCTCGACTGTGGTGTTCGGCAGTCAGTAAGGCACCTCGGTGCAGAAGCGGCAATCGCGCTTTTTTTGCCCCAAGGCAATCAGCGTGTCGATATGCATTTGGAAGGCGAACTGTTGCATGGATGTTCCGTCTGTTACTGTGCTGTTTCGGAGAGGAAATTATTGGAGAAAAACAAAACGGGTAACGACATTCGATACCCGTAACGTGTTAAGTTAATTGGCTCCGCAGGTAAGACTCGAACTTACAACCCTTTGGTTAGCAGCGGAACGCATTCTGAAATGATTCCGCTAATGTTCTCACTTTGATTTCGACTCCTGTCGGGTATTCGGTTGCTCGACAAGACCCAACATGATTAGGTTGTTTGACGAAGGGGCGGCGGACAGGTTCTCAATATCAGGAATTG
The DNA here is from genome assembly GCA_016703965.1 of Acidobacteriota bacterium. Taxonomy (NCBI): domain Bacteria; kingdom Pseudomonadati; phylum Acidobacteriota; species Acidobacteriota bacterium. The sequence goes on along the minus strand of JADJBB010000027.1, from coordinate 47,014 downwards.
GCAATGCTGGGCCTTTCCACGTTCTGTCCGAAGTAGGAGTTCCGACCAGAAAGAGTGTCAATGCTTCGTCACGCACTTTGCCAATTGGTACGGCCCAGAGAGTAAATCGATGGGGACCAATCTTTGAATACATGTAAAAGTAATTTCTATGTATCATCGAGCGGCCATGCGATACGTAATTTCTTTCTTTCTTCTCCCAAACTATACCTTCGAGATCCTCTAACTTTTCGGGGAACGATCCCCGCTTCTGATGAAATTTTAGTAGATCTCTATTCATTACTTGAGTCGCATCAAAAGGAATTTCAGCACGGCGATCTCGATCCTCGGACCAAAGGGAATAGATATACACGCCAACCAGCATCATTAACGCGAGCGGCGCCAGGATGAGTGATATCTTGAGTCGGTTTAACATGGATCTAAATTTGCGAAAGTTGACTGACGGGGGCGGAAGTCGTCATGAATCGCACATCCTCAGGAAGGCGGTGCAGGGCATTCTTAATCAAATCGGAGTTCTCGGCGGATTCTACATCGAGCAGAAAATCAGATTCGGTTTCGCTTGGTGACGATCCAACTAACTCCGCAATTCTTTCACTGGACAACACTCTGTCAACACCGGCTGAAATTATTTCTTTTAACGAAGTCCTTTCGGGATCTGTCAGTTTAACTTTCCCAGCATCACCAGAAAGCGAGAATTGTGCGTCTATATCGCCCAGATGAACTTCTTTCGGGGCCCCTTTGTTGGGAGCAAGATACATTTCATTTGACACCGCGAACGGAGGGTAAGCTGCGCGAATTGGCGGTGCAGTGTCGCTTATTATTAGAACTTCTGAATGGGCAGCTGTCTGCCGGATCTCGGTCGGCAGCATAAGAGCACGTTTTTGCTCGGCATATCTTGTATTGTCCTGCTTCTTCCCCGGATAGTCCTGAAAGGTCTTTGAAAAGATCGTTGTATCGCCAAGCTGCTTTGATGCGTAATCAGCGGTCACGTCGTCTAGGCCGGGGAGAAATATCTTGGTCATTATGGTTCCAAGAATCGCGTTCGCCTGCTCTCGTCCATATTGGTCATACATCTGAGGCAGGTCCTGATATCCGAGACCTAATCCCACGCCACGACCTCGGCCGATGCCTGAGATTCGCTTCACTTCGGAAACGTTCAACTGATAGGCCTCGTCAATAAGGACAAAACAAGGAAACTCCGGTTCATTAACACCATCAAGTCTCATTTCCATAACGGCCTGTCCGATGAAGGTTGCTATCAGTTCCTTGTACACGTCCGCAGCTCCTTCCGAAACAACCAGGTAAACAGCAGTTCCGGATTCGCGAAGATCTGAAAAGTCTATCACCCGGCAACCTAGTGCAGTTTCATCCTTGGCTGGCGGGGAAGTAACCATCCGGGCAGGAGCAAGAGTAAACGGTCGCAACTTGTTATACAGACCGATCAGAATCGAGCCACGGGTCTGCACCGGTGCCTGTCGAAAAGCCAGGTAAGCCTGTTTTGCGTACAGACTAGGCGAATTCATCATCGCATCGTTGAAAGCCTCATCGCTTTCACCGCTAAGAAATAGAAGAAAGTCTGCTGCAAACGCGGGAATCGCTTTCTCGCGATAAACCTCTGATATGTGCAACAAGATCGCGGTCAATGCTATTTGTTCGGCATCGCCCCAGAACGGATCGGCATTCGTGCGGCGGCGGCCTTCGATCCCGATCATCATTCCGGCAATCTGACATGCAAAAGCCGGATCGTTTCTACATTTGGGAATGAAGTTCCATCGATCGCTTTTTGTCGGGTCGTTGAGGTCCAAACGATAGATCGTTTTGGCTGATTTGGCAGTCTGGGCAAAAAGCTCACCCTTTGGGTCGTAAACCAGACACGATGACTTCTTAAGGATCGCCCGGATCATCGACATGAAGAAGGTTTTTGATTTGCCGGATCCGGTTGGGCCGAACATGACAAAGTGGCGGAGCCACTGGCTCGCGGGAAGAAAAACATCGCGGCCACGAAAGGCTTTTGCAAGGGGAAGCGCATTTGCGGGTAACGGCAGTCCTTTGATCCGGTTCATCAGACCACAGCGGATCAAGTCAGAGGCCTTCGCCCACCTCGCAGAGCCGTGGGCGGTACTCATTCGTCGGACGCGGTAGGCCCACATCAGCGAGTACGCATCTACAAATGAGCCAGCGACACATATCAATGCCATCGCCCAAAAGACCAAAGTGATCAGCCCATAGACGTCCAATAGGATTCCTGCATACAAGCAAAGTAATGATCCGAGTAGCCCCAATGTGATGAAGAACAGACACATTCCAATATCCGCAGACCATTGCCAAAATGCCTGATACGACGGCAAATATTGCTCGTTGGCTTTCCGTGGTATCCCATAGGAAGCGTCGAATTTCTCAATCCATTCTCGAGAAAACATATCGTAATTACCTATAGTGCATTTAGTAAAAAAGCACTTTGCTCCTTAAGCGAATCGATGGTCGCGGAGTTAAGCGACATCACATCTCCCCGCCAGTGCCGGATCTTCCATCCTGAGGCACTCAGTTGTTCCGTGGTCGATAGAGCGGCCGGGATTGCTTTATCGCGGAGAGCTTCAAAGTAAAGAACTGTGTTAGGTTCGCTTTGCGGCAGCGGAAATCGGAAAAGCAGTTGAGAGCCTTGATCAGATCTCGGGATAGCGAGAACTTCAAATGAAAGAGGTTCGCGCCGATATGCGATTTGGAATGTGCTCTGTTCGGAAACAATGGTCCCATTCTTAGAGTGAATACCAGGCGGTAGTAGGCGAGCCCTCTCAAGATGTCTCGTAATCTCTGCAACACTGCCCGGCAGTTTCCCGGTTTCCGTATTCAAGGACAACACCGACAACGAGACCGCCATCCCCAATGCGGAGGCTTCCCTCAGTCTTACAGCGCTGTCATACTCCGGGCCGGAAAAAGGGTTTTTTATTTGCGATTCGGCCGTCGACGAATGCTGTTCAGGTTCACTGCCGCGAGTTTCGATAAATCTGACTTGGGCCGCTTCGTTCTGAGGCGATAGGATTCTGAAAGTTCCGTATATTCCGACAAAGCAAAGGACTACTAGAACGCCAACCTGGCGCGAAAGATCGACTGTTTGGCTGATCGTTCCGAGCCTTTTTTTGATCCTCGAATACAGACCCAATTTGCTTTCTGATTTATTCATATTGAAGAACCGGATAGTTGCGGCCACCGAAGCTTCCAATTGGAATCTCGTGAGGCAAGCCACGAATCGATATCCGGGTGGAAAGCGTTAATCATCGCGAGAAGATAGTCGAGCTGAAGAGTGAGCAGTTCTCGGGATGAACCCGTCTTTACGAAATAACAGAAATACCGAACAAGGCTTTTCGGATTCAGCGATTCGATCGAGTCCCGCTCGAATGCGGCAACTATGTCGATCGATTCACGAACGCTCGGATGATCCTCCAAACCCGCGATGCCGCGAACGGCATCGATCAGCTTGGTTGTGAGAGCCAACTGGACTGATGTGGCGTTTCTGTTTCTCGTGGATAAGATCTCAAGTTCCTTCTCCAGTGACGGGCTTGAGAAACGGCTATAGACGTGTCTCGAAATAAACGGCGAACTGAGTTTATGTCGAAGATCGTTTGAGGTCGTGATAACTATAGGTCTTGACTGCCAATCGGAAATGCCGATGGTTCCGCCTTCGTATCGGGGAATGTAGATGAGTCCGCGTTCGAGCGGCATAAGAAGGGAATCTTCTATGCTCGCTCCAAATTTATCGCTTTCATCAAGGATCAAGACCGGCGGCGGTTTTCTTGGAGTGCTAGATGCAGCGATTGCTGCAAGGTCATAGGCCATTCCAACTTCACCAAGAATCAGAAATCGGCGCTGCCATTTAGATCGCCGAGCGTTGTCGAGAAACCCGGCCTGCTCTTCGACTGGCAGCCGTTTTGCGAGAGCAAGGTGTTCTCTCATCCAAACTTCCTGCTCCTCGCCGTCCCAGTCATAAAGGATCTCTTCCTGCTTCAAACCATCCCGACCGGCCACGACGCACGTAGAAAGATTGCAGGCTGCAGCTAGTGCTTCCGGAAAAGCAGTCTTTCCGCTGCCTCTTGTTCCCGATATCAGCCATGCACGACCGGATTTTAAGCTTTCGCAAAAATCCTCGAATACTGGTTCATCGGGTACATATCCGTTGCGAGCCATCAGATCAAATAGATCGGCTTCACGTCCCATTGATACGAGTTTCCGGGGGTTTATCTGAGGTCGGCTTTTGTCAAAAGGATCATTCCTTATCTGCTCCCGTCGCTGTGGCGGTCATTGATGTTGTCGGTTCGGGCAGTTGGGTCACAAGAACGTACCCGCTGGTTCCTGCTAAAACTTCCAGGAATGTGTCCTCGCGTTCGGTTCCAAATAGTGACTCGCTGGTGTCCTCGGACAGCCTTTCCGATCCACGACGAAGCGGTTCGGAAAGGACAATAGTTCCACCTGAACGGAATGAACCGACCGAGCCCAATATCGACCCGGCAGTTTCCTTCAAGCCCCGAAAGAATCGCGCCCATTTTCCGGTGATCCTCTTCCTGTTTCCCTTGATGCCGGAAGCACCGTCTGTTCCCATAAGTTCACCGCTGAATTTCACCAGTTCACCAGAGGCCGGATCGATAAGCCCGACAATATTGACGAAAGCTCGGACGGATTCGCCGCCTCGCAGATTGCCAATAAGCATTGTGCCCGCACGGTATGAGTATCCCTTGCCTTCAATCGGCTGCGTCAGCTCCATGCGAACGACACCGCCAGAACTTCTGAGTGTGTAAATAGCTCCAATCAGTCGGACGGGAAGCAACGTCCCGAAAGGTATCTGGCCACTGCTCTTTGCCTTCTTAGGATCGGTAGCGAGATTTCCCGAAGATGCATTTTGAACAGGAGTCGCGTCATTTCTTGCTTTGGTTATTCCGAAGAAAAGCGATCGACCCACAGGCTCGATAGATGTATTCGGCTGTGTGAGTTGAGGGCCATTTCACACGCGGCCGATCGTCTTTGTTCCTAGTTTCCGAAGTTTCGTCCCGGGGCCTGTTTGTTTCCTGGGACGAGATACTAGTGCCGATATTAGTGGGCGGGGCTCCTCCAGATCGTGAGTCTGCCATAGAAACGATATCGCCGGGTCGGCCGGCGTTTGTTTCGGGTTTCCTCAACCGTCATTATCTCGGGCGTCTGGTTAGCTACAGAGTCTTTGCTAATACTGGGTTCTTTAGAGGCGACCATCGTTAGAGCCGCTTTGAGCTTTTCATCCTCAGTCATCGGAGCAGACAACGTATCTTTCTCGCCGGTGCGGTTCACGGAATGTGGTTTCTGCGTGGCGAAGAATCCCATACCGAAAAACCAGGTAATAGCTACCCCCATCAGAAAAAGAAATACTGTGAAAGCAGCGACGCTTTTTAGTACTTTTTCGGTTCGCGAGCCTCTGGGCTTCGAATCAGTTTCAGGAGCCAGGTCGTCGGAGTCCACCTCCTCATCTTCCGGTTCGTCGGGTTGATTTTCAAGAAGAAGATTTTCACGATCCTCATCTGCTTCGATGTCAGGTAAGGCGGTTGGAATTTCTGCGGCATTGGTTGATAAGGTTTGCATCGAATTCCTCCTTTATTTTGATCCGTTTAGAGCGGCTGAGATCGGGGCGTCGGCGGCATTGCTCTGGGCTACGACAACTCTGATCTTTTGATTGGTTCCGAGAGTCGGTGCTTTATAGACCAACGCATGAAAAGTCGTCGAACCCGGCAGGAGAAGTCCTTCAAATGCGGTTGTTTCCAGATACCGTATATCGAGTTTTGAGCTCAGAAGGCTGTTGCCGTCCTTGTCGAGCGTCTGTATCTGAAGTTCCGGGTTGCCTTGTACGAGCCTGAGGTTGGATGTTGTAGAGTTTCGAATGCCGATGATAACCAGCCGGTTCTCGGCATCCAGGTCCGTAATTCGCGTCAGTGAGAGTTCTAACCCGTGTAGCTGAGGTGTCCAAGTTCCGAGGTGTTTCTTGGGATCGCGAAGGACATCCGCGAGGCGCTTGTTCGAGGTTTTCGATATTTCGGAATCGGTCATTGCTCGCTTTGAACTGACGCGTTTTGTGTCGGGCAGATCCGTGAACGCGGCTTTGGCAATGGATGCTTTGTCGGAGTTCGGAGAATCCGAACTTCCCGCTTCTGCGACTTGAGCCACCCCGACGAGTTTCGATACTGCGCGCGAGTTGATCGGTGAAGAGCTGGTTACTTCGCCGCCAAGATTGAATGCGAGGCCCGCAATTTTTCGTGCCGACACAACAGCATCCCTGTCATATGTGATAACGCAGCGGTGTGCGTTCTTTTTAAGCTCACTAACGGGAACGAGTTCAAGGATGAGAACGAGACCGGATCGCATCTGAAGGCTGATCGCGGCCGAGGTTCCTCCGTCTTTCGATGGAACGAATCCTTCCCCCGGATAGATCGTTATCGACCGGTCAGTTTCCTTGGTAGGAGATTGAAATACGGATGCAAGCTTTGGGTTGCCCTCGTGTATGTAGTAGATCCCATCTGACGCAGGGAACTCCACAATTGTGACCGCATTTTGAGCAAGCCCGAGACGCACGATGGTCGGTTGCTTTGGATTGACCGTCACATTTGCTTCTCCCGAAAGAAAATCGGATTGCGGGGCGTTAACAACCGCCACGGGTTGAGCTCCAACGGGAGCAACGGAAATATTTACGGCTTTTTCGGCGATGTCCGACTTAGACTCGTGCGAGACGGGCCGGACAACCTTTTTTGGTTTCGGTTTGTTTGCGGACTTACGAATCTGAGCCTCAGCATTTCCGGAAGTCACGGCGAGCACGACAAGTGCGACTCCCAGCAACTTCAAAAAGTATTCAGCGGGTTTATATGTTCTTGGGTTTTTCATGGATAAATTTAGGTTCCTCGTTACTTGCCGCCAGGTGTTTCGCCAACGGGTTGATTTTGTGGAGATGTTTCCTCAGCATCTCCGATGAGTGTTATAGGCGAGACAGTCTTGCCATTTACGGGTTCGACCCGAAAGCGAAGGATCGTGAATCCCGTTCTCAGGTTGTTGTCATTGCGTATCGGTGCCGACGGACTGTCTTTAAGAAGGAATTTGCATTTGAGCTGAACGGACTCTTCCACGTCCTGGCCTGAGGCTTTTCGTCGTATCTTTCGCGTGCCGATCGCACGGAGAATGTATGGATCGCTTTCATCCACCGACAGATCTTGAAGTTCCCAGGAAGAATTCACGCTTTCTGTCTTTTCGGCAGCAAGGACGCCATTCTGCTTTAGTCGAGTGGCCATCGCCATCGAAAGATCGGGGTCGAGCATTCGGAGCAGTTTGTTGACTTGTGCCTCACGCGTCGTTTGTTCGACTTCGTAGAGCGCGGTAAGAAATTCCTTTACCAGATACTTTTTGTCCGTAGATGTTGGGGTGTCTTGTTCGATGCTGACAGTTTCCGTTGAACCGTAGTCGCGATTGTTTAGCTCTACAACTCGCCCACTGGATTTATCAACGACTATACGATCAGCCTTTCTGAAGATCAGAAACATATTTACGCAGCCGCTTAGAACAAGAGCAAACAACAACACCCCAAGGATCTTCAGGAGAGAGGCGATGGTTACGATGTCGTCCGGATCGCGGGTGAGATATGTAAGAGCATCAGCCGGGCTGCTCAATGCATCAGGTGATTCGATTTTGGTTTCATTTGCTTTCATAGGATTTATGTCTCGGTAGGGCTAATGGCAAAACCAGTGCCAAACGCGAAATAGCCAAACTTTTGCGGGTTCGCTCTTACAGCATTCTTGACCGGTGGAAAAATTTGCCGAACGGTGCGAAAGTCGTCCACGATTGAGTCGAAAATTCGCCGACTACTTACTTGGGTGTGAAATCTGGAGTGTGCCCGCAAAGGTTGACCGGGCGCGTTGAGCTGAATTTGTTGGAAGTGCCGGGTCAACAATGACGGGGCCGAAATCTAGTTCTGGGAGATGGTTTGAACTGCTGGAAGACATAACGCTTCGTTTACCGGTTCGCGGATCGTAGAACACCGATATAGCTTGGCTTCCTTTAACCTCAACTATTTTTGATAGCCCTTCTTTTCGAGCGTTTTGTTCGGGTCTGAATGTATTTGTGGGCACGCCCAGCCGTCCTTGCCGCTGAAGCCAACGATAAACCTCCACACCTTGCGTGACATATCCAACCGTCTCTTTGTACGGCGGGACACCGTTGGGCATTCGTCTCCTTGAGGCATTGATAACTCTTCCATTTACCCTTAATTCGCGGCCATGCAGGTAGGCTGAAACAGTTCCTTCGCCAGCGTTATATGCTGCCAAAACAGACTCGAGTTTCCCGTCAAATAGGCGTCCCAGATACTTCACGTACTTGGCTGCCGCTCGCAGTGAGGATGTTGGTTCATACGGATTAGCTAACCCAAATCGGGCAGCCGTCGCTGGCATGAACTGCATAAGCCCCTGAGCATTTTTCGGGCTCGTCAGCCATGGACGGAAGCGTGTCTCGTTATAGGCGATCGTCCACAGAATTAAAGGATCGACACCTTCACTTCTTGCCGCCTTTTCGATGGTCGGCTCGAACAATCTTGCTCTTGAAAGCACATCCATTCGGGCAAGTGAAGTCCGAGAAATTGTTTGTGTTTCCTGAGAGGCAACTGTCAGAGGAAATACAAAGCCAAGCACTGATAAAAATGTGATCGAGTAGATGGTTCGTTTTTTCATGTTGTCGGTTATGGCAACCGATGTGCCAGCGACATTTTTCGCCGTGCGGCACGACCCTTGCAAAGCGAGTGAAATCATTGACGTTTTCCCATTGCTTTCGGCAACGTCAAGGAAATCTATCTAGTGAGGACGATTATGAAAAAATTACTGACACGGACCAAGGGCTTGGCATCGGCGATGGCTCCGCTCGGCCTGATCTTACTTTTTACAAACCTGAGTTCGGCCCAAGGCCCGATCTTCACCGGCGACGCGAGCAATCTTTCCAACATCATCCGCGAATCGCTCAAACTCATGGCGATCATTCTGTTTTGTCTTGGAGCGGTCGGCGTCGCCTGGTCGATCTACAACAAAATGACCGGAAAGGAATGGGGCAACCAAGCGTTCGGTTCGATTCTTTCGTTTGCCTTCGGAACGATAGTCGCGGTGTTCTGGCAGCTTGCTCAAGGCCGTACTGTCGGAGTCGATACCAATTTCTAAGGAGGCAGCCAGATGAGAAGACGCGCAACGCGGCCTAATGTTTTTCGCGGCTTGAAACGGTTTGGAGTTTATTCGACCGACTGGAAGTTTATCTTCATTCCCACGGGTATCGCTTATCTCGTTCCGTTCGTTTTAGGTCTGTGGGTCGGTTATGTGCCGCTGGGCTTTCCGCTGGGACTGTTCGTGTTTCTGATTCTTCTGGGAGTCTTTAACTACCTGCGACTGAGCAAGCCGACCTATTGGCTTTCTCAGAAGTTCGACGCGGAGATCGACAGATGGGCGACCTTTCGACCGCCTCTGCGAGGGGATCTAAAGCCAGCCGACTGGAAAGCACCTAAAAGGAAATAGACATGGACACAGCAAACCTATCATTCACACAGATCGCCATTTCATTCTTCGGAGGGCTTCTTTCCGTGGGACTCGGTCTTACAGCAGGCTGGAGAATCTTGCCTGCTCTTAAGTTCCACAGAAGTCGTCCGAAGGACTTGCCACAACGGAGCCATGCGAAAACGCAGGTAGCGGCCGAGCAAGCGGGACGACTGTTTCCTACCGAAATAGCCGGACTTGATGGAAATATCATACGCTACAAAGACGGCAGTTTCGGAAAGGCATTTGTTTTCGAACCCGTGAATAGCCTTTACATCGACGGAAACGTCACTGAACAACGGATCGAGGAACTGAAAACTATCCTGAAATTCGAGAAACCGAAGGATACGATCATTCAGTTTAGGTTCGTGAATTCGCTGGATACGGGTGAAGTTCTTCGAGACCATCTGTCATCACGAGATTCGGCTACATCCGATCCGGTAGCGGGAGTTCTCCAGGCTACCAATCTGTCGCTCCATGAGGAAGCAATCAGATCAGGCGAAGTCATGCGCCAGACCGCTACTGTCTGGATTCGCGTTCCGGTCAGAGACCCGAACGATAAGGGCGTGTTGTCCCATCTCCTGCCATCGCTTGTAAAGGATGCAAAGGACTATGGCATCACACGACTCCTCCGATCTCCCCTTGTAAGGATAAGAAATCGCGAAAGTGAATTGATGGTGCGAAGGGAGGTGCAAAGTGAAGCCGCGTGCAAACTCAAAGCGTCACGGGTCTTTCAGTCATTCGAAGCTAACTTTCCGCGAAATCTACAGCTTCGAGAGATGAACCGGACCGAGATCTTCGAATCGCTCTTTACGAGCCATCGCCGTGAGCACGGTTCATTCCCAAATCTTACAAACTCAGCTTGCGTCGATCTGAGGAGATATCTTTGCAGCACGGATATCGAGAGCACACGCGAGCAGTATGTGCGGCACAGCGGTACTCCCGTGAGTCTCGTCAGTCTGAAAACACTGCCAAATGGCTTTGTGACCGCAGATATCATGCGTTATCTGACTGCGACGAGGGCTTTAGGATTTCCGCACGAGATCGTCGTCGATTTGATGACGACTGAAAAGCAGGTGGCCAAAAAAGACCTTCAAAAACGCATCGACCGGATCGAAGGCAGTCGCAACACCTGGCTCGGTTTCAGAAATCTCAAGAAGGACGCGGTCGTGATCAAGGCCGACCTTGAGAACCTTCTCGAACAGGTGGAAGGCGACAATGAAGAGATCTGTAATCTTCGCTTGAACGTCATAGTATTTGCTGCCCGGTCGAAAGGAGCAAAGGAGGCACGGCGGCAGCTTGAGATCCTGGACGACCGATGTGACGCAGTTGTTTCAGCGATCCGAAAGAAGATCGGCGCCGATGCTATGCGGGAAGACGCAGTGAGGCAACGCGCGATCTATCGGCGAATGCTTGCCGGCGAACTTTCTTGGAAGCCAACAGGTCAGGAACTTTCGGAGACGGCTGATTCGGTTATTTCGTTTGTTCCGACAGAAACGAGTTGGCGGGGAAGCCGGCGACCGCACAGCATCTTTACAACTCCGAACGGGCAGATGTTCGGCCTCGATCTTTACGACCGAGCCCTGATCAAGTCTCCGACAGTCATCGTCACCGCAGCGTCCGGTGAAGGTAAATCATTCCTGGCTTCGATGCTGATCACGGATATCAGGGCGCATCGCGGCAACGTAAAGGTTCGGGTGATGGACTACCGGCATTCTTTCAAGCCCATATGTCGGCTTTTTGGCGGCCGTCATATCGAGTTCAACGAAGCAGACCCGAAACCGATCAATATCTGGAACTATCCGGGTATCGAAAAAGGAATTCGACCGACAAAACGTCAGATTTCAATGGTGTTGATGGACATCCTCATTCTTAGCAAGACGGCAAGGACAGATGCGATCACGAGTGCTATTGCCGCCACTGTTATCGATGAGGTTTATAAGATGTCGCTGGCCCGCAACGGAGACGGCAGGCCGAAATTCCAGCCAACGCTTGGGCATTTTCTGGATGTTCTTAAGACCTATCACTGGGAGCCTGCCCAACAGGGCCAGGCGAGCGAGCTTTACTTGAAACTAAATGTTCACCGAAAAGACCCGTGGCTGAACTCCCCAACCCATTCGGATTATGACGTTCCGTCAATGTTCGACGTTTTCGAGCTCTCCGGAATTAGCGGCCTCGACGAAAAGATCCGTGAGAGTGTCGGATTCAGAATAAGCGCCCAGATCATGCAAGAGATAGGCGAAGAAGACGAGCGGAAGCAAAAAACACCGATCCTATTTCTCTGCGACGAAATGCGCGAGATCAACAAACACTTTCCGGCGATTCAGGAACTCATCGCCGAGGCATCAGTGACCGGCCGTAAAGAAGGCCTTGTTACAGTCCTCTTCTCGCAGGCCTACGAGCATTTTACGGGAACGTCAGAGCGTCCGAATGAGATCGGAATAGACCTGGTAAAAAACTCCGGCGTAAAGATGATCGGCAAACAGATCGGCGGCTTCGACCGCTTGGCCGTTGACTGCGAGCTGGCACCTGAGACCGTTGCAGCGATCCGTGCGATCAGAAATCAATACGGAAGATACACCCAGTGGGTTTTCGTTATCGGCAGCGGAGCGGACAAGATTGTCCAGATGGCCGAAATTCGGCTATCGCCCGCGATGCTTTGGGCTAATACGAACGACACGAACGAGGCGAATGCGCGAAGACTAGTCGAGAGTATTCGTCCCGACCTGCCGCCAGAGATAGTCGTGTCTTGGCTGGCCTCAAAATACCCGAGCGGATTGACCGCCGTCGGACTCACAGAAATATCTTCTTTTGACCTGAATGAATTGAACGGTTTGGAGGTATCAGCATGATCGGAAGTAACGAAACAATAAGACAGATCGTTCTCGGAGTAGTTCTTTCTTCGATCTTCATCGGGATCGACGTTCGCCCGGCCCGGGCACAGTGGACTGTATTCGATCCGTCACAGTACATTCTCCAAGTTGAGAAGAGGGTCGAAGAGGCGGCCCGGTGGCTCGAGACCATCAACCACTATATCGACACCTATGAACAAGCGGTCAAGCAGTACGAAAAGATGGTTGAAAGCGTAACTAATCTGCGAGGAATTCTCGGTAAGGTTGAAGAGCAAGTCATGCGGCACAAGCAGCTGATAACTACCTACGCAACTATCGGACGGCTGATACGCGGAACCTTCGAACTTAAGAAACGAATCGAGGCGACGATAACCAGCCAAATTCATTCGGTGGTCAATATTGCAAGACGCCTTAAGAACGGCATCTTCGATATGGACGCAAACAAGCGTGACCTTGATGATTTTCTTCGGCATTCGATCGGACGAAGTGCTGATGCCCACCTCAAAAATCTCGAACGCCTTGCAAAACTCGATTCTGAACTCGAACGGATGCTCTTTGACCGCGAAAACATGCTTCTCGATCTCGCCAAACTTTATGAAGAACGAGAGAAGATCGCTGATGAAACACGAGCGATAGAGGCTAATCCAGCTGCCAATCGGGACGGGGTTCAATCACTGATAGACCAAATGCTGGCGATCAATCTCCGCATATCAACGGTCGAGGGCCAACTGCGCGAACTCGAAGCGAAGATCCAGGCAAAATTCATTGCCTACGGCCTAAAGATCGAACAGATGACAGAATTCGGGAAAGAGATTCGCCGAAGCACTGAGATGATGACTGGTATCACACGAGCCTCGGACGAGTTTCTGCGCGAATTAGAACGCTATGAAGTGTGGAATGAGGACGTCTATGAAAGCCCTCTTCCTTAATCGCCAAAAAGATCAGAAATAAAACAAACAAAGCCATGAAAAACGTGACCTCTTTTCGCCACGCTTTAGCGACAGCTCTATTCATTCTTGCCTACTTCCTCTCGCCATACCTCCTCGCCCCGAAAGCGGCCGGGCAAACCCGGCCGCGCCCTCCTCGTGTCGAAGGCCAGACTCCGGTAGGAACAATGAACGGGCAGCCTGTGACGGCCAATGACCTGATAATGACGATCAACTCCGATTCTCCGTTTATGCCGCCGCTCGACGGAAGTCCGGCACCGGCACTTCGTGAATTCGAGAATAGATACCCCGCGAACCCCGTAGCGAGTCCCTCTCCCGGCCCGGTGATTCCGCCAAAAACTCCCGCCCCGAGTTTTAGCGAGCAGATCAAGAACCTCATGCGGACTGGACAGGAATGGCTATTTCAATCCGTTCTAAACACCATCATTAAGCCGCTCATGCCGATCCTTACATTTCTAGCATGGATCATAGCGAGTCTTGTTTTTATCTTCGCGTTCATCCGCCGGTTTCACGACAATCGCGGACTTGGACCGGAGCAACTTGTTGCCTGGGCGATCCGTTCGATCATCTTCATGGTTTTGATCGGCGCGAGCCCATTCATCATCGACGGTCTAACGATAACAGGCAAGTTCTTCGCGCGGCCAATTCGCGCCTACAACCGTTCACTCGTTACTGAATTTGACGACAAGATGAAAAAGTACGTGAAAGCAAACTTTGCCGTCGAAGATCCCAACGAATTGCTTGCAGAACGTCTTCCGAACGGGGAACCGGGCCTCGTTGGCATCATCATGGATAAGGAATCATCCGTGAAAGACATTACAGGTGAACTCAACATACTCGGATGGGATATGCCCCGAATGTTTACCTTTATGGTGATCGGGCAGAACATCATAAAGTTCGGCGGATTGTTTCTTGCGATCGCCGGCCTGTTTATATTGATCGGCCTGAAGTTGGCGGCTCCTGTGTTGGCTGCTTTCGGCTTTGACGAGAAGTTCGCGGCTCAGATGTTCTATCCATTCTGTTGGGGCGTTGCGACGTTCGCGCTGGCCTTTCCGATGGTGAAGGAAGTGACTCTCTATGTTTGCTATGCCCTTGGCGTTCTCGCTCTTTCTATTTACAACGGTGAGGCAACGTTCTCACTTGATCCCGTAACCGCGAAGATCATAACAAACGGTGCTTACGACCCGGCTTCAAGTGCACTGATCGTCACGGCATTGTTCTTCGTCTCCAGCCTATGCTTCATTCTGGTTCCGTGGCTCAGTTACAGAGTTCTGCGAGGACAGGTTTATGAAGGCGTTTCTCAGATCTCCATGGGCTGGATGCTTTCGAGTATAGGAACTGCGCTTGAAACATACGGACTGGTTGCAGGGGCCGCCATCAATCGGCAGGCCGAAAACACCCAAATTCAAGGAATCTACAATGCGGAGCAGACGGCCGCAAGAAAATCCTTGGAAGCCGCAAACCAATCAACGGACGCTCGTTTGGTCTCTTCCGTTGCCGGAGTCGAGGGCGGCCTTACCACTAGTTTGGGACAGATCCGGGCAAATCAGGTGACGCAGACTTTGCTTGCCGAGGCGAGCAAGAACTATGGACTCAGCAGTAGTGCAGCAGCAACTAAGCGCGAGATCGCGGGAACGTTAGCGGAGGCTCAAGGAACTAAAGAAGCTCGAACAATCGATGGAATGAAGGAAGTCGAACTGCGCGGTCAGGGCAACCTTGAACGGTTCGGGATGAAGACATATGAATTTACGCCAGGCGGCTCGTCGATCGCCGGAACGTCTGTCCCGATACGCACAGGGCAGGAACTCTTCGACTGGTCGAGGAATAAGCATCCGATTCAAGAAGTGAACAAGCAGATGGACTCCACCACTCGCAGTAACATCGCCCTTCAGAACAACAACACCGGCATCGTCGCGGACACGAAGGTAGAGGCGAGCAATGTCTATCAGGGTGAGATCAACCAAGCGCTCGAAACGCAGGCTACACAAAGCAAACAGGCTTTCAATACCGGCAGTTCGATCGCTTCGTCGAGTACCAGACAAGGTGCCGGAATTCAGCTTTCAGGAATTCGTCGTTCGGCCGACATGGAGAAAGTATCAAACCAGCTAAACTTTGACGGCCGCACCGAAGCCGCCTCAATAAATCAGACAGAGGCGATGGAGGCTGCGCGTTTGCGAATGGTCTCATCAGTCGTCACGGGGTTCTTCAGAGATATGGACCGTCGATTGGAGGAAATGAAGCCTAAGTACTGAAGAGCTTGGGACATTGACTCAGAATTCGATGGTGAGAATCGAAAGCACAGCATTGTAATATGGGAGAAATAGCGAATCTTCCCAAAGCGTAGGCTTATCACTATCATTGTCGAGACTTAACCAAACGTCCGCTTCTACTTCGCCCTCGGCCGCCGGATGGGAATGATCCAAGAAAAGGCGACCGGAGCAGGAGTTCTGGTCTAGTCGTGTCTTGGGAATGAACGGCCAAAAAGAGTCGTTCTTATGCGTCCACTCAATGTGATTATTAGTGCTCCAGACTAATGCGCACGCCTCATCGGTTACGTCGACGCATTTAATTGCTGTTGCCGTGAGAGAGGTTTGGTATTTGTTCGCAATTTCTTGCGCCAGGGCAAGGGTTGCCTTCCGGTGGTTAACAATTTCATACAGCCTCCTAGCCGGAAGCAATAGTTCTGAGGCAAACCGATTGGCCGAAACCTCCTTTTGGCGTGAGACGTGTGCTTGCCAAGAATTGATGTCCTTTGCAGTACAGGAACAATCAGCCGTGCCATGACCTGGTAGAACGAAATGGCCAATCTCGTGAGCCACGGTAAAAGCCTTTTTACCAGACTCACGTATCGTTTCGCGTACCGCGACGACACCCTTTAACTTATTTGGGACGCGAATCAGAGCGCCATCGAAAGTCTGAGAAGGCACTTCACGAACTTTTAAGCCAATCATCTGGGCAAATGAGTTAACATCTCCAACCCTTGGCATTTCGAAGTAACCCAGTAACTCCGTTGCGTATTCTTCCGGCGTTCGTTCAAGGGAACCCATAGTTATTCACAATCATCTTCAAGTTCTTTTGCCAACCCGTCTAGAATATTCTTATCCGCAATGGGCAGTTCGCCTTCGGATCGATTTCGGAATGAATAAACGGGCTTCGGAAACGCCGTCGAGATGGTGTTCATCATCGCGTTTATGTAATCCTTTGGCTTGATCGAGCTTAGATCCTTTTCCTTTTCATATTTGACGACATTCGCAAGTATCCGCCGAAGGTTGTGTGCTTCCTTGCTATCCTCCGAGAGTTCTCCGAGCGTGGCTCTGACGGTCTTCTTTAATTCAGTCGTGAGAGAATCAACGTCAACTGAATAGAGGCTCAGAATCGCACGTGCTGAATCTTCGTCAAGATCCTCATCTTTTCCAATCATTGCGTCGATAAATTCTTCATTTTTTTTCAACATAACTGAGTTACCTAGCATTTGATGCGCTTTCCGCCATTGATGTTTCCGCATGAAATCGATATCTAAGACGGGCGGTTCGTTTTGTGACTTCTTCCGGAGTGATTCGTAGCAAGCTGGCGATGTCTTCACGCGTGACCGGAGCCGACTGCTCAACGGCTATCATCGCGGCAGCGTCGATCACTTCTTTGGCTTCTTCGTCATCGTTGGCATACTTATAAAATTTCTTCGCAAGGTCGGCGATGGTTACAGCCTTGGAACCGTTATGGTCAACCGATCGGTCTCGAAACTCCTCGTCCTCTACATCGTCGGACGTTGTATATGCGCTGTTTTTTGTAACGATGTCCAAAAAATCGTTTTTCATGATCCTGATGATTAGAGCGAAGCATTTGTCCTCCGTGTCAGCGTCATATTTCGGCAAGTTTGCGTATAGCGTAGTAACCGCATCGTTGACAAGATCCCCGGGCGATTTGCCAACGCCTTTAAGTACCGCATCTGATCCTGCGAGAAGTCCTTGTTTGCGAAATAGGTTATATGCTACGCCGAGTGCCCGTAGCAGTACTGAATCCCAGTTTATAGAAGGTAAAGGCTTATCTTTCATGGGTCACCTATATTATAAAGCGATCTATCCAAGCAAGAATGTGGAAAAAGAAAATATTTCTTTTATACCTAATTTTCTTTGCCTGATTCGCTTATCAAGTGTGGACGTAGAATCTACACCACATTCGGATTTTGAATAAGGCGAGGTTTAGTAAAAGATGCAAGAAAAAATAGAAAAAGACGATGTACAAGAAGGAGTCACGGACAATGACCGCGATTTTATATTGATAGTGAACGGTGAGAAGAAGCGATATGACGAAAGGAAGATCTCTTTTCGGCAGGTTGTGGAACTCGCATTTGGCCGCGATGCCAATACGGACAAAACTTATTACACCGTTACGTACAAGAACGGACCCGACGAGAATCCTAGCGGAACAATGGTCGCCGGACAATCGGTAAAAGTGAAAAGGGGGATGATCTTCAATGTCACACCAACTGGTCAATCGTAGTCCGGATCTCAAGCAATTGAGAGACGAAGGCTTTGAAGTTGAGGTAAGGGACGCCTTTCTGCTAGTCAGCGGCGTTCCCTACGTCAATCAGGCAAGGCAGGTTAAGCGTGGCACACTCGTTTCTGAATTGACGCTTGCGGACAATCGAACGGTCACGCCTGGAACGCATGTCATAAACTTCATAGGCGAATATCCGTGTACAATGGACGGCGCCGAGATCGCACAGATTCGTCACAATAGTTCCCCTCAGACGCTCACGAACGGATTAACGGTAAATCATTCCTTTTCGAACAAGCCGTCTGGTGGATATCAGAATTATTATGAGAAAGTAACGCGATACGTCGATATCATCGCGTCGAACGCTCAGGCTCTCGATCCGAATGCGACCGCGCGTACTTTCAAGGTGATCGAGACAAAAAAGTCTGCCGACGAGATATTCAAGTACCTTGATACAAATTCAAGTCGAGCTGGAATCGACGTAATTGCTTCGAAACTTGAGAATCAAAGAATAGCGATCGTCGGCCTCGGTGGCACAGGAAGTTATGTGATGGACTTTGTCGCGAAGACGCGGGTGAAAGAAATCCATTTGTTTGACGGTGATCGATTTCTTCAACATAACGCATTCAGATCTCCCGGAGCAGCTTCATCTGGAGAACTGCGCCGCCAATTTTTCAAGGTCCAGTATCTAAAAATGAAATATCGGCGAATGAGAGACGGCATTGTAGCCCGGCCCTGTTTCATCAATACGTCTAACGTAAATGAGCTTTCTACTTTTGATTTTGTATTTATCTGCGTGGATAGATCGGATGCAAAGCGAATAATCGTCGCGATGTTAGAAGAGACTAAGATTCCGTTTGTCGATGTCGGAATGGGGCTGACGATTGTCAATGATTCGTTGATCGGAATCGTTCGAACCACTACGAGCACGACAGAGATGCGGAACCATATTCATGACAACGGGCGAATCAATTTGGCGGATAATCAAGAAGAAGACGGAGTGTACGAGTCAAACATACAGATTGCCGAATTAAACGCCCTAAATGCAGCCTTCGCGGTCATAAAGTGGAAAAAAATATTCGGGTTCTATCAGGATCTTGAGATGGAGTACCACAGTACATATTCCCTTAATGTAAACGACGTGAACAATGATGATTTTGGAAACTAAGTTTGTAGAATTCGTCCCGTCTGAGTTAAAAGAAGGGTTTCTTTACATCTCCGTGGAATACGGGACGGTTGTGCATCTGTGTGCCTGTGGCTGCGGAAACAAGGTGGTGACGCCACTAACGCCGACCGATTGGAAAATGACATATGACGGTGAAACGGTTTCATTGAATCCCTCTGTCGGTAGCTGGAACCTGTTGTGTAAATCTCATTACTGGATCGAGGCAAACGAAGTCGTTTGGGCGGAGAGCTGGTCGAACGAACAGATCGAAGCTGGGAGAAATGCTGAGAAACTGGCGAAAATAGACCACTATGGGGAATCTGTCCAAAAAGGTCCTTCCGAAGAGAAACAGCAAGGCTGGTGGTCGCGAATAAAGAGCTGGTTTCAGTAGGAACTGCCTTCGACTGGGACGGCTTAGGCCAGACTGGTGTCTAAAATGAAATTTCCATTTCGTTAATTAATGTAACCACGGTTTCAAAAGTCGCCTGAAACTTTGGCTTGTTGGGGACTGATGCGGTTGCGCTTCTCCAGCCTCGTTCAAGGCTTTTTGTATCCTTAGACTTCAAGACCGTCGAGAAACTCTTTGGCAACTTGGTTTCTCGAAATCCAAAGCAACGTTTTAGTGCCTGTGCCAAGATGCCGGCATCGGCTTTTGGTAGGAGGAACGCCAGATCGTAAACATCTTTTGAACGCGAGTTAATGTCTCCGTGCGAAATTGGCGCGTGCATCTTCTCAGCAACTATTGTTTCCACCGGATAGACCTGCCAACTCAGATTGCTGTCCGGAATGATCAACGAACTCGTTTCTGTCGACATCGGGCCGGGCGTTACGGGATCACCTATGCCTACGTCAAAGTGGACGACCTGTGCCTTGTTAAGATTTTTTAGAATCTCTCCAATTCCGGCGCGGTAGGTCTGTCGGATGCCGCCGTATTCGCCTTGTGTCGCCAGATCAACCTGGTCTTCGAACCGAAACCAAACACCGTCGTCCAAATCTGTCTCGGCGTTTCGTTTGGAGAGTTCTAGGATCGATTCGACATCTGCCTTTACAACCAGGGCATCGACATCAACCGTGTATCGGGCTGAGTTATAGACTTTAAGTCCAACAAATCCACCTTTGAAGACAAGATGTTTTTGAAGTTCTGCGTCAGCTGTCAACCGTGCAACCAGCCGTTCGAGAATGAACGCCGTTTCCAGATTCTGAAACGGCACACCGTTCTCAACACTTAGGTTAATGAGCTTTTGTCTTATGGACGTTCCTTTCGCCTTTGTGGTCATGGCACGATGACCTCCAGATATTTGGCGAGTACCGATTCAAGCTCAAGTTCTTTTGCCGCTTTTGCAAGTTTTGCTTCCGTAGTTTTTCTTGTTGCAAGAGCTTCTCTGGCTGCCTTTATGGCCGTTCGTTCACCGATCTTTGTGATGAATTTTAGAGCTTCTAGGACCGCCCGTTCGACTGTGACGATTCGATAGCCCTTTTCATCCACGATCTGTTTGTCGAGCCTCGTTTTTGTTCGAATCAGCTTATAACCGGTTTCTCGGGTTCGTTTCTCCGGAGGAACCATTACCCATATTTCTCCCGGCACTTGTTCGGCAAGATTGTAATGATATAGAGCTGTAAGCCCACCAATTGCCGAACCCGGCCCGAACTTTGAATACGCGATTTGGAATCCTACATCTTTATCCAGCGAGGCCTTCGGATGGAGGTAGATTCCGCGGCCGAGCCGAACGAGGTCATTTGCAGCGACAAGCCGGGATATGTCTTGCTGACTAATTCCCACGGACTTACCTTGAGCCAGTGTGAAGACCCCGAGTTTTCTGATTTGTGGCTGCTGTCGCTTATCCATCATTAAAAGGATGCGGTGGAAAGTGACATTTGTCAATAGATAATGTCGCAATACACCATATCCCTGATCGGTTCAGTTGAGCTAAAGTCATTATTCAAATATTTGGCGTTGAAGAAGATGACGCTAAAAAACCAAAAAAGCGGTTGGAAAGCAGCCGAATCAAAATGATAACTGGATACCAACGAGTATCGAGAAGGACTCCGTGCCGAATTTGCGGAAAACCGGACTGGTGCAGTACTACCAAGGATCACAATATCGCGTTCTGTGCCCGCTCCGCGACAAACGCCGACAGACTTAGCATCAAAGGTTGGGGCATCTTTTATTACGAACGTCGAAGCCCATTCCGAGTCGGATATATTCAGCCACAAAGGCAACTTTCGCGCTCAAAATCAACTTCCGTAGCCTCCGTTGAAACCAGAAATAGGATCTATCAGAGACTCATAAAGCTTTCGCCACTGCCTGAAAACATCAATAGACTTTACGGTAACGAATGGGTAACAAAACAAGGTGAGGAATTTGGACGCTTCGGATTGCTTCCAAAATCAGTTATCGAGAGACACTATCTGGTTCGATTGCTTATCGAGTCACTTGTAAAAGAAAAAGGAACTATTACAACTTTCAAAGGTATTCCAGGATTTTGGCAGGGATTGAACGGACGGCTACGAATGGGGAGTGATTTCGACTATGATGACGATCTACTTCTGATTCCGTTCTTAGATTCGAATGGTTTGATTCAGGCTTGCCAGATTAGAGCTATTGGAAGGGCTAAGAATACATTCGGAAAATACCAATGGCTCTCGTCGAGCGGAAAGCGTGAAGGGTGTAGTTCTGGCACACCGCTTCATCACGAAGGCTCAGTAGGGTTCAGAGGGACGACGACTAAGACGGTGCTTGTTACGGAGGGTGTCCTGAAAGCTGCCACGGCTCAGCATTTCATGCCTGATCGATATGTCGTCGCCAATGGCGGAGTTGCAACGTCGCATCAGGAAATTGTTAAAACGGCACGGCAAAAGATTCTGGAAATCGCCTTCGACGCAGATTGCTTCACAAATCCACACGTGGCGAGAGCACTGGCCTCACTGATCGCATTACGCAGGCGGGAGCAGCAGTTCTTGTCCTGCGACAAACCTACAAAAATTCTCGCGTGGGACACACGTTTCAAAGGAATTCATGATGCTCTGATCGCTGGAACCGCTCTTAAATATCTGGAAGTGTCCGATTGGCTTGGATCGCTCACGCCTGAATGTTTCGACGAGGCCAGCCATCAACTCGCCGGAATCTTGCCATAAGAAATTAGCGGCTGGCAGTTCACGTCATGAGCGAGCCAACAGTTCCCCCAACCTCATTCAAAGATCTCATCGAACAAGTTGCAGGGATTATTGATAGCGGACGAAAGATCTGCAACAAGGAACTTATTGAGATCTGCAAGGGGGCCGGAGTCTTTGATTCAAACATCGATGTACATATCTACCACGAGATTGCTGAAACAGCGTTGAACCTACTCATTCTGAAAAAGTACGGACGCGATCTGCTAGCATCAACGGATCCAAGCGAAGCAGTTTTGACTGTCTTAAGGCCTTTACAAAAACAGCTTCCCACGCAGACTTGGCGAAGTGAAACTCAGATCGCCTATCAACAGTTCTCGACGCCGGTTCCTATTGCGTATCTAGCCGCCAATCTTCTGAACATCCGGCCTGATGAAACAGTCCTCGAACCATCTTGTGGTACCGGTTGTCTTGCGGTTTGGGCGTTTGCTGCCGGAGCCAAAGTAATAACTAACGAGATTGACCCCAGGAGAAGAAGGGCGGCCTCGGCGTTGGGGTTCGAGCCATATTCTGTCGATGCAGAGTTCATCGACGATCTTCTTCCTGGGCATCTACTCCCTGACATCGTTCTCGCTAATCCGCCATTCTCTTCGACCGGCGGCCGTGTGAAAAATAACAGTCTCGACTTCGGGTTTCGTCATATCGAATCAGCTTTACGAAGGCTAAAGAAAGGCGGACGATTCGCGGTGATACTGGGTGAGAACGGTTCGCCGAGATCCCGCAATGGAAATCGGTTCTGGCAATATATCTCCCCTGAAATACAGGTAAGAGCATCAATTGAACTCCCCGGGCGGGAATTTTACAGTAACGGCACGAGCGTCAAGACGACGCTCATTCTCGGTACAAAACCGCTTCCGATCGATACGCCTTTAGGTTCCGAACTGACATCGGCTCCGCATGTTGTTGCTCGCTGCGTCGAGGACGCGTTTGAACAAGCCCTATCGCTAAATTTCCGTTTTTGACCAATAGAAAAAGCAATGTATTCAACTCAAGAACGAAGTTCGGAAGGACTTCCCGCGTCTGTACTTACTTCGAGCGAGGCAGTCGCAACGGTGGAGCATTCCCAAGGTAATTCGGACCAAAACATTTATTCTCCGCGATTTATTACCGGCGGTTCGCCGCATCCGGGAGTGATAGTCGAACCTCCAGGCCTTGCTAATGTTGAACCGCCGCCGATTCGTTACCGGCCGACACTTCCGAACTATCTATCGGACACCGGAAAGCTCTCGGCAATGCAAATTGAGAGGATCATCTATGCGGGACAGGCACATGAACAAAGGCTTGCAGACGGTTCGCGAGCGGGTATCAGCATAGGAGATGGCACCGGAACCGGCAAGACAGCGACGCTTGCGGGTATCATTCTGGATAACTGGTTCCAGGGAAGACGACGGGCTGTTTGGTTTTCTGTAAAAGCGGATCTAATCGAAGCCGTCTCGGATGAGTTTAGAAGACTGGGGCTGACGCCGCCGATCAAACTGATCAATGACTTTAATACCGATCAGGAATTAGACATTCGAGATGGCATTGTTTTCTGTACGTATCGCTCGCTAATAGCCAAATCGAAAAAGGGCAATAAACGGCTCGATCAGATTACCGGTTGGCTCGGACCCAGCGGAGTCGTGATCTTCGATGAAGGTCATAAAGCTAAGTACGCTTTTGCCGACGACCGCGGCAAATCTACACAGACTGGGGCCGCCGTCCTTGAGATCCAGAATCCAGAAAGGTTTCCGAATGTGAGAGTGGTCTACTCTTCTGCGACTTCGGCTGGGGAGGTGCGACATCTCGCTTATATGTCGCGGCTTGGGCTTTGGGGAGCAGGGACTAATTTTCCGATAGGATTCGAGCAGTTCGCTGAAGAGATTGAATCCGGAGGTGTCGGGGCTTTGGAGATGGTATGTCGGGACCTTAAGGCGATGGGACGATACCTATGCGGCAACCTGAGCATGGGAACCGATCCCGAGTCGGGCTTGTCGGTTGAATTTCGTGAAGTCATACATAAACTCACACTTTCTCAGCGGAGGATGTACGACAATATGGCCCAGGGCTGGCAGGAAGTTTTTCGGAATATCCATCGAGCGCTGGATCTAACTAACTCGGGCAAGGCCACTCGAAGCAGTGCTCTCAATCAGTTTTGGGCCGAACATCAGCGTTGCTTTCGAAATCTGATCACGGCATTTAAGGTTCCGACGTTGATCCGCGAGATCGAGGAAGCCCTCAGCAGAAAAGAGTCCATTGTGGTGTCGATTACGGGCACTGGCGAGAGTCAGACCAAAAAGCAGATCGAAAGGGCAGCGGATCAGGAAGAAGCGATTGACAGTCTCGATTTCAGTCCGAGAGAAACTCTTACTCGACTAGTCTCAAATTGTTTCCCGACCGCGTGCTTCCAAGAAAGAACCAATCCATATAGCGGAACTATAGAATACATCCCTCTCGTTGACGCTAACGGCGAGCAGGTTGAGAGTCGTGCAGCTTTGCAACTGCGAACAGAGCTATTGGATAAACTGTCCATTCTGGAAGTCCCTGAGCATCCGCTTGACCAATTGGTGAACTACTTCGGGGTAGAAAACATTTCGGAGATGACCGGCCGGAAAAAACGCCTGATCCGGACGGCAAAAGGCACTCTGGAGTATCGGCCGCGCCAACTTGCTGGTGTTCCTTCAAAGCTTATCAACCTCCACGAAAAGAACGCCTTTCAGAATGGTGACAAGAGAATTGCAGTCATGTCCGAAGTGGCATCGACCGGAGATAGCCTTCACGCGGGCAAAAGTGTCGGCAATCAGCAAAGACGTCTTCATATCGCTGCGGAGCTAAAATGGTCAGCCGATAAACAGATCCAGGACTTCGGGCGTACTCATCGGACGGGTCAAGTGGCACCGCCAGTCTATCTGCTAGTCTTCACCGAACTCGGAGGCGAGAAAAGGTTTTCCTCAACTATCGCTAGAAGACTCGGCAATATGGGAGCCCTTACAAAGGGGGACCGCCGCGCCGAGAAGGCTGGCAACCTTGATAAATATAATCTTGAATCGAGAGAAGGGCGTTCGGCGTTACGTGTTGTACTCACCGGCATCATGAGAGGACGAGAGATCGAGGGGATCGAAGATCCAAAACAGGCTCTTCGAGATATGGGACTCGTTAAGACTGTGGATGGTGACGAGCAGATCCCCGACAGCGAGAAGACCAATATCCCTCGATTCCTAAACAGGCTGCTTTCGCTTGAGATGGACCGGCAGAACGCACTTTTTGATTACTTCTACTCCACGTTCCTAGAGACCATTGAATATCTAAAGCAGAAAGGAAGACTCGATGACGGAATGGAAGACCTGAAAGCGATGTCAGTCGCCGTCTCGGGATCGCCGCAGGTTCTGAACTCCGATCCTTTGACCGCAGCAAAGACTGTCTATTACAAATTGGAATTTAAAGTCGCGACAACACCGGCTAGATATCAGGACATGGCGGCCAGTGATATACACCAGCTCTATCAGGACCGACGAGACGGATCGTTCATAGCGGTGAGAAGAACTTTATCCCATACTGATCCCGAATCAGGAGAACGGTATCAGATGTTCTCTATCACAAAGCCTTCCGGCCGCAACGTAGCCTATTTACGCGAGAGTGAGTTGAATCAACGGTATCGCATAGTTCCGAAAACAAAAGCAGAAGACTGGTGGATTAACGAGGAGAAGAAGATTCCAAACTTCGAACACAGAACCGTCCATATTCTCAGCGGTGCATTGCTGCCAATATGGAAATATCTTAAGACACTCAGCCACGATGCTCTGAATATCGTTCGAACCACAACGGATGATGGCACCAGACTCGTTGGAGTAAAGATATCGGAAGAATGGCTCAGAGACATCCGTCAGCACTTTGGCCTTCGGGCCAGTATTCCAACAACCGCCAATGAAGTATTGCGCGTGGTTGATTTTGAGAAGAACAGCGTCAATCTGATCGGCGATATCACTGTGCGGTCATCGCGGTTTCAGGGGCAACTGCTTACAGAGATCTGTCCTTCAACTTTCGAACAGATCCGAGAACTGCGGGGAATGGGACTCGTCAATATCGTACAGCACGGGCGCCAGAGATTTTTTCTTCCACAAGAATCCCCATGGCTCGCCCTTGAAAGAGTCTTGTTTCTTTATCCGCCGGAATCTACCGAGATTAGTTTCTTGCCTGAAATGTCGGGGGAATCTGATAGTTTCGAGAAAGCGACTGCGATTGAACTTCATGAGTGGATGATCGAGCCGGACCTGTGGGCTATTGACGAACTTTCCGTCGCGGAGGATTTGGCTAGTGTAAGCCAGAGAATCTGTTACGGCGAACAGCGACAACTAGCCAACGACCGACGATCGTTGGATTTCACGAGCGGAGTCTGAGTTTGGGGGTATAGGACTTGGGCATTGCATACCTTCCATCAAATCGAAAAAAAAATAGTTCCTTAGAAGTAACTTTTCCGGCTAACCAGGGTTTTTATTGATGTAGGTCAAACAATCGGAATTAAAAACGGCCCCTGGCTTTCCAAACGAAACGTCGGAGCTACCGGATGAAGAAACACATTCCGCATTGATACGGACCTTTGAAGCAGTATTCGGAGGGTCATTGCTAATGGACAGTCAGTATGTTTATGCGAACACAGACACTGCGTCGTCGGTCTTTGAGGAAAAAATAGCTCTGTACGCGCGAGTTCCGCATTACATTCTCATCACCGGTGAGAGAGGCACTGGCAAAACGACGATAGCCCGACAAATCCACGATCTTAGCATCCGATCGGGGAGGGAGTTCGTTGGAGTAAATTGCGCGAGTTTTTCATCAGAACTTCTAGAATCCGAACTCTTTGGCTACGAAAAAGGTGCGTTTACAGGCGCAGTCGCTCCTAAGGCCGGACTTTTTGAGACTGCCAGCGGAGGGACTCTTTTTCTCGACGAGATCGGCGAGTTGTCCCTAAGTCTTCAGGCAAAATTTCTAAAGGCGGTAGAAGAAAGGCGTATTCGTCGTGTCGGCGGGACGCGGGACCGAGAGATAGATGTTCGAATCGTAGCCGCGACTTCCAGAGATCTACAATCGATGGTGAACAGCGGCTCATTCAGGGCGGATCTATTTGATCGCTTGAATATTCTACAACTTGAAACTTTACCTCTCAGATATCAGAAGGAAAGGATTTTAGAGACATTCTTGGATCAGTTGGAAAAAGAGAGAGTGACTATAGGTATAGAATTGCCGTTCAGAATCGAAAAGGATGCTCTTTCCGCAATCCAAGAACTGGAGTGGAAGGGCAATTACCGCGAACTTCGCAACTTTGCCACCCGTCTCGCTGTGGAATCTATTGATGAGGTGGAAATCACTCATCAATGCGTTAGTCGTATGGTGCGCGACAGCGACAGAGGCCCGCGTGTGGAGTTACCGATAGCTGATGAAAATGGAAGCTATCTGACAGTAATCCTCGACCCCGAAACTGATGATTTGGATAGTGTTTACGTAAAGGCGGCCGCAACATTTATTGAACACGCGTTAAGACGATCCAACGGGAATTTGCGACGTGCGGCGCGTTCGATCAATACTACTCATTCAACGATTTCGCGGATCCTTAAGAAGAACCAAGAACGTTTCGTTTCTCCGTCAAACCCCGCTACATCTTTCGCTGCGGCAGCGTAAAAATAACATCCAGGCTTATCGGATATAGAGGTTCGCAAGGTTTCGCGAGCCTTTTTTCTTTTGTCCGATGACGACTGGGGAAACAAAAATAGCGGTGGATAGGACTGTGGAGATAGAGATATGGAAATTCTGAATAGCGGTTCGTTCATTCCGCTTGATAATCGCGAGAAGATAGAACAACTGATCTTCACTGCCAGAACGCTCGCAAATGAGGTTAGTCAAAACGAGGGATTTCAAAGCAGCGGACAGACGAATCAGCAGATCGGACTGGAACTCTGGAAAGGTGCCGAGTATATGACCCGGTCCCATGAGGAAGTAACGATCCGGAACATTTTTCTGAGCAAGTTTCTGGAGCGGCTCCGAGATATCGAACGTGAAACGGTTCAACGGTCATCTACTCCAATCCCGCGTTCGAGTCCCCCCAGTCCTTTTGAGGAAGCAACGTTCGCTGAATCGAAGACCGATATCAAGGCCGATATCAAGACCGAATCTGCCATCGACGCAGAAGACGAGTTCCTCGGTATCGTTGATTCGAAAGAATCAGCCGAAGTGCGACCATCTTACGCAAACGAGTGCAAGCCCGAATGCGAGGAGGAGATCGTTTCGATGTTGGACTCGTCTGATACCTTCGCAAATGTCGAGCCGATCCGTGACCTAAAAGTAGAACTCAATTCTGCCCCAACTCCCGAACAAATTAACGAAGTCGCCGAAGTTCAAGAACATGATGCGGTTAAGTCCGCTTCTGAGGTTGAGAGTGACCCTGAGCCAACGCGCTCGATAGAATGGTTAGATGGCTCAGTGTCAGATCGAAACGACACTGAACAGTCCGTAAGATCGGTTGTCCTATCTGAAAAGGAACCGTATAACTTTGACACCTGCACCGTCACGGCCGTGATCCAGTTACTGCCCGAATCCAATGGTTCAAGAGACTGCATTGTCAGTGTGCGTTCGCATGACTTTGCTCCGCAGATCGCATTTACGAACCTTTGTAACGAAAGTGGTGAGCTATATCTATCCGATCCGATATCGATCGCCCTCGAACAGTACAGAAACTCACTGCCGCTACTAGCGGCCGAGAAAATGAAGAAGGAGCAGGCCACAACCAGAAAGCGAACTCCCAAGAGTGCTCCGAAAAGTCCAGATAACCCTTCTGAGAAGGCGGTCACGGGCGCCGACGCAACTTCAACATCAAGTGCAGTACCGCAGGAACCAGCGAAGGATCAACAGTCCCTCTTCGCTTCATAGAAAATCATGGAAAACGAAACTAATACGCCTCCGGATGAAAGTACGCCGGAAACCGCGAACGGCGCCGAAACGGAATCATCGGAAAGCACGGATGCGACAACTCCGGTGACCGATCCGAAGGCGACGATAAAGATCGAGGGCCAGACCTTCGAACTGGATTCATCTCTCGCACAGGAAGATAAGACACTTAAGGTTGTGCTTCAGCCGCATTTCGCTTCGATCGAGAACGCGAACATCACCCGTGAGGTTAAGGACGGCAAACTCAGCGTCACCATCGTCAAACGAGCTCAGCATAAGGGCTATGCAGCCTGATGAATCGCCTTTCGAAGTATTGCGGGCTGAGAACGAGCAGATCAATCCGGCGATCATTCTTGCGGAACGGCTAATGCGGCGGGAGGCGGCAGAACTTTTGAGCGTCGAGGAAGTAAATGAGGCCGAGAACATCCTAACGATCGGTACTCAGGAGATCGAAGTAATCGAATCCCACCGAAAGGCGTTTCAGAAGACCCCGGCATCAGCGATCGACTATATTCCGACTGGCTTCTGAGGTAAGGAGGCTCCATGACCGGATTAGGATCGGCGAGGGCCGAGAACGGAAAGCCGGTGTTTGGCTTTGGCGAACGTCTGAACCGCTCTCTCGAATACCTGCGATTTAAGGCAAAGAGCTACAACGCCATATATGCATGCGAAACAGTCTCCAGAGTCGTATCGGAACAGCACAAATATCGGCTCTATATTGAAATGTTTCCAAAAGACTGGGAACAATCAACAAAGAGTCTTTACAGAGCAGGTTATTTCAAGGCGTACAACGAACGTACGAATGAGTTCTTTCAGCTGATAAATGATAACCGCTTTCCATTGCTCGAATACTGGCATGATGATCCGGAGCTGGAACTTGAACGATTTGCCATCCCGCCGATGAACTTCGACCTGTGTTGCGAAGAAGTTGATTTCGCAAACCTTAGGGACAGTTACCTGGCCGGACTGATGTTCTATTTCAACGAAGATGAAGAGATCTGGAATTACTTTTCTGAAAAGTACGGAGTTGATAAAGAGTCACTGCCTGCGATCAAGACGGCACATGCAAATATCTGGAAAGAAAAGCATCGTTCAAAAGAAAAACCTTTCAGCGATCTGATCCGACTGGTCGATCACTCCACCGGTAATCCGTGGCTAGACGTTACTAACTGCCAATATCCGGAGTTCTTCGAATGGAATAAAGAGACTGTTGAGGGACTGACCGAGGCGTATAAGGCCGCAAACCTATACTTCAAAAATCTCGAACATTTGGATAGAAGGATCGAGGAAGATGCTCAGACGTTCTTTAGTGAGCTTATTTCATTCTGGAATACGGGAAAGATATCGTCGTGGAGGTGAAGCTAAGCGATGAATAGGCCCTTGCAAGTACCTGCCGATGCTTCTGCGGCGCTGTATTTCCTGCCGGGTCAATATCTCTTTGCCGATCTTAAAGAATCGTCTGTGTCTTTGAAGGCTCTTTCGAGTGACCAAGTGGCTAGAGCTTTTCGAAAGGTTCATACAGATACGGGATGGCTTGGTAAACGAGTCTTGCGTTACCGCGAGGCTCCCGAAGGCAACGCGATCCTCTCGTACGAACCAGCCGCAATACGAAAGATAACCATCGCTTTTGCTGACAAGGGACTTTTTGAAATCTCAGTTCCGCTGCCCCCTCTCATCCTTCTCGGTAAAGGACGGGAATATTATCTCTGGGCCGCGCCTTCATCTCACATATCGGCTAACACCAATCTTGCTGTTGCTCCTCTGCCCAATGTCGGCTCGGGTAAGATCTGCTTTGGAAAGAATGAAGTCCCTGAAACACATCCTTCTACTCTTAGCGAAGTGTGGAAACTGATCTTTGAAACGCCATTCAATGCTGACCACGCCGGCGAGCGATGCCTCACCGAACCGCAAGATGTACGCGAACTTCTTTGGAAACTGGCGGCTGACAAGGCGAAGAAGTTTCCAAAGTCCGAACTACTCTTATCAAGCACTACAATCGACGACGCATGGGAAACGATCGTTGAACAGCGAAGGTACGACTCACGGTTCTAAATAAGAGTATGGAAATAAGAAACGAGTTTATTGGTCACCGGATCGCAAAAGAGCGATTCGAGCCGATAGAAGCCATTCTTTACGAGTACCTTCTCGCGGGCAACGGCGTACTTCTACGAGCTCAGCGTGATGAATTTACGGTTTCAGTTCCTCTGGTGTTCAGAGAGATAAAGGGCCTTCCAACCGCATTTGTAGGTATCACATGGCTTAAGCCAAGAGTTCCAAGTCGTGTATGGGACGAGATTTGCAAACACGCCCAAATTTCCAACTCGAAGGAGAATTTTAGAGAGGAACTTTATCTTATCTACTGGGACAGCGAGCGATACGCGTGGGAGTGGAGTACGTCGAGCAGTGACAGGACATATGCCTCAACCATAGCCGATGATAGACGGCCGGAATACTCTGAGGCCTGCATCGAGATCCATACGCACCCGGATGGGGCATATCAGTTCAGCACTGCAGATGACCGCGACGAATCGGGAAAGTTCCGCATCTTCGGGATAATTGCGGACGTTCACGATAAACCAAAGATTAGATTCCGCTGCGGGATCTACGACCACCTTGTCCCAATTCCATTTTCCTGGATCGGACACTTGCCAAGCGGAGTTGTCGATCTGAATGAGGTCGAAGCTCTGCTTCAGATGACGTTGTAATGGAAATCGATCTTAGCTTCTCGCAGGCCGCTGTCGTAATGCCGGTCGAATACAGCACCCTTCGATTCATTGTCGTCGGTGCCGGAGGAACAGGTTCTTTTATCGTCCCTGCTCTAGCCCGATTGATCTTCGAACTGAAGCAGCAGCAAAATAAATCTGCTGAAATGCTGATCGTTGACCCGGACGTGGTAGAAAACGGAAATATACCGCGCAGCAATTTCTGCTTCGCGGAAGTTGGGCGGTATAAGGCGCAGACGCTTGCCGAAAGAGTTGCTACGGCCTGGGGAATAGAAACCAGTTTCTCGTGCGAGAAGTTTGATCCCGAGAGACATCTTAAAAGCTCGAACAGCGATTACAGGAGTCTGACGATCATCGTCGGTTGCGTCGATAATTACCTTGCTCGGCGAAAGATGCATCTGGCACTTGATGAGTTTCGCGGTTACGGTGACGCGTCCAGACTCTGGTGGATAGACGGTGGTAACGGAAGATCGTCGGGCCAAGTATTGCTCGGTTCGACGACCAAGCGCCTTAAACCCGAACAATACTTCACGGGAACTAGTATCTGCCGAGCACTACCTGCTCCGTCGCTTCAGCACTCCGATCTTCTTGAACCAGAAAGAATTGAAACCAAGAGCGATGTGTCGTGTCCCGAACGGGTAAGCCTCGGTGAGCAAGGCCTTAACGTAAACCAGCGAGTAGCGATCGAAATCGCAGAGATCCTTTCGTCAATGCTATTGACTCGATCCTTAAAACGGTATGCGGTCTATATAGATGTGGAGAGCGGCACTACAAGATCGACCTACATAACTCCAACCGCTGTTTTTGGGAAGAGCGATCGCCCGTGCTTCGACGGCAAGACAAATAGGCGGCAGACATCATGCGAATAGCTGAAAAGCGTCAAACCTGTATGTCGAAACTATTATCGGAAGAACTTAAGAACGCTCTGCCAAAGATTGGTGACCAAGAGGGGAACAAGGACCCCGCCGTCTTTGCCGTGTTCCGCTTTCCATTGAGCGGATGGATATGGTTCGTAACAGAAGGCGATTCTTCCCTGGACGACATTTGCTTTTTTGGTTATGTCGTCGGGCTTGAGCGCGAATGGGGATATTTCTGTCTCAGTGAACTGGAATCTGTTGACATCGACGGGATCAAAGTTTGTCGTGACGAGGCTCACGTCCCGAGGCCATTATCCGAGTGTCTTCAGCAAGACGGAATCGTTAAAAATTGAGCGGTGGACAGGATGCGAATGGAAACACAAACGTCTGCCGGAATTACCGGCACGCAGGTATTGCCGTCACTAGCATCTTCGGTGCTCCGAAACGTCTTCGGTGGTTCTCAGATAGAGGATACATCGACCGAAGAAATTTCTCCGGGTTCTTTGGTTGATCAGCGGTCCAAAATTGCCAGAGAAGTACTGGCTCGGCTTGAAACCAGAAAGGACCGAGCCGCGACGGAGTTGGGCATTCGTGCTCAAGAGGTTGAGTCTCTTCCATTCGATCTTTCAACACTGGAAAGTGAAGGCATCTTCATGAACATCGATTGTCGAGGTTTCGGTAGTCTTGTTCGGCAATTGGAATGGAAAACTCTTGGAGTTCAGCTACCTGAGAATGCGGCCGTCAGAGTGAGTCCGCCGCGAGCCGGGTTGCTGCCTGATATCTATCGGAATCGCCTGATGCGAGGAGCCGCTCAGGCTCATAACGCCCTCAATAAATTCGGCTTCCGATTCACGCTTTGCGAGACCGTCTGGGGAACAAGCGAGTACAAGTGGATTCCGTGGACGGCGTTTGAAAGTTTTGAAAAGGCATATCTCCAAGCCTGCGAAACTCTCGCCGCAGCAAAGAGGGAGGTTCTTTCGAAATACGACGAAATCCTCACAATCCTTCAGGACAGTTTCTATCAGCTTGCGAGAGATTCTGCCAACAGATTCGAGGCCACGAGCGACGAAGCCTTTGATAGAGAGGAGTTCGTTAATGCGGTCGCGGCACAAGCCATCGGAATGGTCCCGACACGCGAGATGATCCGCGATGGCCTTGTGATAACAATGAAGCCGAAGGTGATTATTCTCGGGTCGGAGATGATCGCCGAGCGAAACCTCGCAAAATCTCTTGCACTCGAAACCACTCGTATAAATTCTGATCAGATAAAGATCGATCTTGAGATCGATGCGAAACGCCGCATCGAAGAAATAAAGGTCGATGAGGTGACTGCTGAAACCCGGCGAGAACGCGAGGTAAAGGAGCGTATCCGCGAGATGAAGATCGAGGCGGCAAGACGCGAAGCTGAAGAAGCCGTTTCTCCGATCAAGGAAGGCTTTGCCCAGATAACGGCGAAGATCTTCGATTCCGCTTCGGAAATGGCAGAACGAATGAAGGACGCGGAGTTTGTGTCAGGCTCTTTGGCTAAACGGGCACGTCAGATGTGCGAATGGTATCAGTTGATGAACTTCACGGGCGATACATCTCTTGAAAATGTTCTCGAACAACTACAGACAGCCGCCGGCCGCGAAGCCAAGCAGCGTTCGCCGGAAGAGATGCGAACCGCTCTAAGCGACCTTCTGAGGATGACATCCGTTCATTCAAAGAAACTCCTTGATGAAGATCGGCTAAGCGCTCTCGAACTTTAGATCAACGAAGACGAGGTCTTAAAAATGGCAAACTTCGACCTGAGCAAATACATCCCGGTTCACGCACGCATAGCAGAGTTCTACGAGAAGTATCCGGACGGCCGGATCGTTACAGAGATTATAAGACTTAACGAAGACAGCGGTTTCGTATGTATAAAAGCCGGAGCGTACCGGAACCGAGATGATGCGGAGCCTAGTTCTACCGGACACGCCTTCGAGATCCGGGGGCAGGGGTATGTAAACACAACATCCTTTATCGAAAACGGCGAAACAAGTGCTGTCGGCAGGGCGTTAGCAAATCTAGGGTTCAAGATCGACAACGGCATCGCCTCAAGAGAAGAAATGCAGAAGGTCGAAAGAATGACCGAAGCAGCTAAACCGACCGGCAACAATGGACGAAACGGCCATAACGGGCGTCTTGTCACACATTCCGTTTCTTAAACACTTTCCAGTAAACAAATAATGTCTGAATTAGAAACCGGTGCCGACAGCATCCGGAAGTTCCTGCATGAGCTCGATATCAGGATCAGAGCCCGATATCCGCTTATCGCGATCAATACATTCGAAGAAGACCGAGTTAGAGAGGCATTGATCGATCTCGTCTTTCAGGATAGGCATAAAGAAAAGCCTCTCTATTTTTGGAGCCGGCCAAGTGGTCTTCAGAAGGTATCGGATCCAAAGGAGGGACTGCTAAGCTCGCCTCAAACGATCGGCGACACGGAAGATCCAGAAAGTCTACTTGGCTTTATCAGCGAGCAGAAAACAGGTATCTTCCTGCTGTGTGACTACGCACCTTACATCTCACCGTATGGGCAGGAAGACCCGTTACTGGTTCGACGACTTCGTGAGATCGCCTGGAAACTAAAATCGACGAAGGCCACCATTCTCTTTGTAGGACCGAATTTTCCCGAACTAAAAACACTCGAAAAAGAGGTCACGCAGATAGATCTTGATCTTCCGAAGGAGTCCGAGATCGAAGATTCGATAGAACTTCAGTTTGAGAACCTGCGTTCCAATGGTCTCGATATCAGCCTTACTAAGGAAACCCAGGTTGCACTGCAGCAGTCTCTCCTTGGTCTAACAGCAGTCGAGATCAGCAATGTGGTAGCTAAGGCAGTTATCAGCTGCAATGGTCTCAATCAAGACTCGATCAATGTCATCCTTGAGGAAAAGAAGAACGTAATCCGAGGCAGCGGTTCGTTGACTTATGTTCATCCTGAACCGGCAAGCAACCTAGGCGGCTACCAATCACTCCGAGCCATCCTCGAACGCGCAGCCTACACTTTCAGTCCGAGAGCGAAGGCTCGCCACGTCGAACCCTGTAAAGGCATACTGCTCGTCGGCCTGCCTGGATGCGGAAAGGATCTCTGTAAACGTGTCGCTTCAAGCATCACAAACCGAGCATTACTGGATCTAGATTTCGGTTCGATTATGGGAGAGGGCGGGGGCGTCATCGGTTCCTCGGCAATGTCGATAAAGCGCGCTCTATCTATCGCCGGAACGATCAAAGGCATTCTCGGTATCAGTGAGTTCGAAAAGGCAGTCTCAGGAATGAAGTCGTCCAACAAGACGGACGGCGGTGAGACAGCACGAACCATCTCCTACCTCCTCAACTGGATGCAGGACAACCAGGATGTTCTTGTGTTCGCTACCGCCAATGACGTACGCGATCTCGAATCCGAGCAATTCAGGATCGGTAGGTTCTCATATATACACTTCGTCGATCTTCCCGAAACAGAGGACCGTAAGGAGATATTCCGGGTTCACCTTAAGAAAAGAGCACTCGATGCGGAACACTTTGATCTCGACAAGCTCGTAGAAAAAAGCAAGGACTTCTCCGGCGCGGAGATCGAAGGTGCAGTACAAGACGGAGTCCTTGAAGCCTTTATCGACGGTGACCGGCAAGCCGAGACTCGCGACATTATTAAAGCTGCCGAGAACATCACGCCTACAGCACAGATGATGAGCGAGAAGATAGAAGAGATCCGAAAGTGGGCGCGGAACAATATCAAAGGCGTGGGCTCTAGAATCGAAAATACTGGCATCGCCGGAAACCGCACCGATCGAATCTATGAACTTTAGGTAGGGAGAATTTCAATGAGTAAATACATGACATTCGACTCTCAGTCGTTTCCGAATCGAGAGCTGCTTCTCGAAGCCTTGGCCGAATGCGGATTCGCATCTCCGACTGTGGGAACCGACATTCCTCTCGAAGGATGGGATAAACACGATCCACAAACGGCGGACGTCGTAATCAGGCGTCGTGAAGTACGGGGACGGTCGCTTTTAGGAGATATCGGCTTCAGGAAAACGTCAAAGGGCTACATTGCCGTCATCGACGACATGGACTTGAATTACCACTTAGGGAGGGACTTTGTGGTCAGGCTCCAGAACAGCTATCACGAAGCGGCCGCACGAAAGGTGGCTAAGAAACTCGGCGGTACGCTTATCAAAGAACGGATCGGAAAGACTCTCAAAATACGTATCAAATATTGAGAAGGGAAATGGTGGATTATGCCCGAGATTGAATTTAAGATCGATACAGAACTTGGAACCTGCAAAACCGAGATAAAAGGGTATCAAGGCGCCGCTTGTGAGAAGACCGCGAGACAGCTAAAGGAAGTTCTTGGCGATCCTACTGGTGAAACTAAAAAGCAAGAGTATTTCGTCACGCCGAGATGCAAACTGACCGGCAAACGAAAATGAGCAAAGAGATCACTTTCATACTTGAACCAGACAGCGGGAAACTCACGACCGAAGTATCAGGTATTTCCATCGAGGTACTCACCAATCTAAGAGATGACCTTGGCACCTCCCAGAATGTGAATTGCGGAAAGCCGCTCCAAAAAGATGTTGCTAAACTTCCACTGTCAACCGCATCCACTTGCAACGACAATCAGTCAATCTGGCTGCATCGGATATATCACAATTCGGTCGTTGATGGGCCTGGTAGAAGAAGCGTAGTTCAAGTTGCGGGGTGTTCGATTCGTTGTCCTGGATGCTACGTTCCGGAAACACATTCTAGGCAGAACGGACGTTTGGTCAGTGTCTCGTCAGTTGTTGAAGAAGTTATGCTAAACAGGTACGGCCATGATGGCGTAACAATTCTTGGCGGGGAACCATTCGACCAACCGGGTTCCGTCGCCGAGATCGTATACAGGTTGAAGCGTCTTGGCGTTCATATCACGATTTATTCTGGTAGCACGCTTGAAACTTTGAACGGACAAAACGACAGTAATATTCATTACATCCTTACTCATATCGATCTTCTAATCGATGGTCCATTCATACGTGAGCTCGCCGACAACGTCAGTGAGTATCGAGGTTCCCGAAATCAACGACAAATTTCTCAATTGACGAGATTGGGTTAAGTTAAGTCGCTGTTGACTACTAATCCGTGAACTTAATATGCGGTAATTTATCCAACTCATTGACTGTTTATAGTAATCCATGAACTACCGCTATTCGGCCTGCCTAAGACCTCAAATAGCGGTGGTCGTACAAGCCAATTTCGATCAATCTGCATAGGGTATGATTATTCTCTAACTTCTTCTACCTCGCATGCGAGGTAGTGTCAGAGCGGATATTCCCACACCAACGGGTTCGATGCATTTATCGAGAACGTGTACGTAGGCCGCCAATTTGGCGATGATCTGAATACGGTCAATTCCATAGCGAACGGACAGCGGAGCACTCTCTTCACAGACCTACTGGAACGCGACGGCTAATTATCGGATCGAGCGGTGGAAAACAACATTCTTTGTTACCGCAAAGAACTTGTTCGATCGTACCTTCATTATCGATCGCAGCCGCGGCATTCTGCCGTCCACTTCGCGGCTTGTTCAGTCAGGAGTTCACATAAGGTTTTAGGGGCGAGGAAAGTAGGAAACAAATATGAAGATGAAGATGTTTTTAGGGGCGGCCGCCGCTTTCCTCCTTATTTCAATGACCGGATGCGGACTTGATTCGAACACGAACGGTGCGGCGCCCAACGGGCTAGTGAACTCTGCAAGTACTCAGAAGGTCGTTATCGCACTCAAACCGGACAAGATCCGGATCAAATACTGACCGAGGGGGCGGATTAGCCAGAAGCCGGCCGAGCACTTCGTGCTTTTTATTCCGCTGGCGGGTCCGTATATCGAAGATCTTTTTATAAGTCAGATTCGTACATATTGTTCATCAGCATCTGAACTCTTCCAGAATGATCGTTCCATTGCCGGGCATCGCGGTCGAATTATCTCGGGTTCAAGAAAGCCGGTCGGAGTCGCATCTTTCAATTTCGACTGCTGCTCGATATTCCTCGGGTGTGTTCAAGTTTAAGAACAAGAATTCGGAGCCTTGAATATCTTTGATCTCGAAAACCCAATTACCCGTACCTGGAGTCGTTCACGCAATCGTTGTATTCGCCATTCACCATCGGACAACATTGTTTCGACCTTGGGAAGGCACGGGTCCCGCCGGTACAGCCCACAAAGCGGCTGATTGCGTCCATCTGGCTGTTCGGCGAAGATGGCATCAATATGATTCATTTCCGAGTCTAGGCAGTGCCGCAAAATGTCTACCATCCGAGTCATCAATTCGCCAGTGACAAATGGCAGGTCGCACGCGAGTACGGCTATCCACTCGGTTTTGGCGCTCACAAGCTGTATATAATCCCACGATTGCTCCGCGGGCGTCTCTCATAATGGGATGATCTTGAATTATCGGAAGCGAAGTAATTGCGTCATTTGAATTGCCGACCAAATAAACTGTGTTTGCGATCGAAAACATGGCACCGGCTGCCCGATCTATGAGCGTCCTGCCTCCGACCAACAGTGCCGCTTTATCTTGCCCCATGCGTCGGCTTTGGCCGCCTGCCAAAACAAATCCATCGATCAAACTCATTGCGTTCTAAGAAGATTCTCCGGTTCTCTCGTAACTCCTCATTGTTGGCTTGATAAATGAAAAATAATTGACCACAAGACAAATCACGGAAAATAAAGAAAGAAACACAAACCCGAGCGTATAAGATCCGGTGGCGTCCTTAACAAAGCCGAGTTCCAGTGGTGGAAAAAAACCTCCCAGCCCGCCAAACGCCCCAACAAGTCCAGTGACTGTGGCGGTTTCGTTCGGGAAATACTGAGGAACGAGCTTAAATACGGCTCCGTTACCCAGGCCAAGTGCAGCGGCGCAACCAAGCGCTCCGATCGTGAAAGGAACGATAGAAACGGAGCTCAACAGAAGTGCAAGTACAGCGATCGCCGCGAAGACACCGAGTAGAACCTTGCCGCCTCCGATCTTGTCGGCCAAGATCCCGCCAACTGGTCGCAGGACGGTTGCTACAAGGACGAATCCCGCCGTGCGGGCCCCGGCGTCGGTCGGGGTTAAGCTAAATATTTCCTTCAGGAAGGTGGGCAGATAAAGGGCGAGAGCGACGAAACCGCCGAATGTAAGGGAAATAGAATAATGACAGTATCCAGGCGTAGCCGGAGGTTCGCAGAACGCTGAGATTCTGCTTCAGTGTTTTTGGAGCGGCCGTTACAGCAGCGTCCTGAGCAGAAAAATAGAACATTAGTCCCCAGCTAAATGTGACGGCCGCAAAGATGAAGAAAACATAACGCCAGTCACCCAAGTAGATCGCGAGGACAGGTGCGGAAAATACAGCGATCGACTGTCCAATGTTGCCCATTCCGTAAATGCCAAGGGCGGTTCCCTGCTTTTTACGACTGAACCATTTTGAGGTAAAGCCGACGCCGACCGGAAAGGATGTTCCGGCGAGCCCGAGAAATAGGCCGAGGATCAGCAATTGGGTGTAACTTTGCGAAAAGCCTATAGCGATCGCAGGTACCGCTGAAAATATGAGAAGAGCCGCAAAGATACGTCGACCGCCATATTTATCCGCCAGCATTCCCGCAAAAAGACGGCCGATCGAGCCCAGCAGGAC
Source organism: Acidobacteriota bacterium (assembly GCA_016703965.1). NCBI lineage: Bacteria > Pseudomonadati > Acidobacteriota > Acidobacteriota bacterium. Next base: position 6,659 of record JADJBB010000027.1, on the reverse strand, counting down.
AGGAATCGCGATCAAAAGGCTCTTTTCCTTGCCAGAAAGGCCGTATAGCTCGGTGAAGGTGGGGGCGAGTGCGGCGATAAGACCCCAGACGGCAAACGTAACGGCAAAGGCAGTTGTCGAAAAAAAGTGCCCGAGCTGAGCCAGGCTGAAATGTCTTAGTATCCATACGTCTTAAACAACGTCCCCCTCAAGTCTTATACCTGTGGCCACGAACCGAGGGGAATAGATCAACAAGCTTAATGAAAAACCGGGTCGACTCATCGAGGCGGAGAGGGCTTCCACCAAACGATTATGCTAAGTGCGATCAGCCAGCATATACCTGAGGCAATGACGAGCGGAGCCAGTTGAGTGTACGCATGAGCAAGAGCAGCCTCTACCGCTGCCGAGAGGATCCAGGAGTTGAGCCACGTTGATCATAACAAGCATCGCGAGACGGGCCTGCCAAACGGCGGCGAGTCCGCGGCTCTGCGGTCTTTGCGGCTTGACGTTAGCCTTCATTTCCAAGCACCTCTCTTTGAACTGCAAAGATCTCGCCATTGATCGTCTCAAGCTCAATTCTGTCGAGCGGACGCGGCGGCGGGCCATATAATACTTCGCCGGTCTTGGAGCTAAAACCGCCATTGTGACACGGGCATTCTAGACGGTCATTTGCTTTTGAATAATAGACCGGGCAAGACAGATGCGTGCATTTCTGCCCAAAGGCAGCGTAGGTGCCGTCGGTGCCGCGTATCAGGATCGCGGTATCTTCCTCCGAAGGATACGCGAAATTCAAGGCTGATCCGGGTTCGATGCTAATAGCACCGTCGATCTTCGCCGGGGTAAAGGTCATTGGCGATCGAGCATCATATGCAGATTTCCCTGCAAATCCAGCTGCGCCCAGAAATAATGCACTCGATGTCAAAAAGAGAAAGTTGCAGAACTCCCGCCTTGTAACCTGTGCTTCGCTGTCTCGTTCGTAAGGGAACTCGGCCTGAAACGGAGCCGTCGCTGTGCGGACACTTACTTCATCCGATATTTCATTATCTGCGGCTAGTATCTTCTTGATTGACTCTTGGTCGAATGCTTTAGAATTCATTGCTTTTATCGGATTCCTCCACTTGGGTGTCTATCCACGATTCTTCCCTAACAGGAGCGCCATCGAGAGCTATCTGTCCCTCGAAAACGCCACACCCATCAATGCTGACCTCGTCAGCGTCTGTCGGCAGCATCATGTAGACCTTTGTCTTGACACTCTGATTGCCAAAAACATGAGCATTGACCGGCTTGGTTCTTCGCAGCGGAACGATCTGCTCATAGGTGCCGAAGGCTAATGCACCGGTCGGGCAAACGCTGGCGCACATTGGCATTAGACCCTCACTTGTTCGGTCGTAACACATGTCGCATTTCATCTGCAAATGCATCGCCGAGTTGTACTTCGGCACGCCAAACGGGCACGCGTTCACGCAATTGCGGCAATCGAGACAGCGGGGTTTTAGAGCGGACATAACCACGCCATCTTCATTTTGTTTGATCGCGTCTGCGGGGCAGACAAGCGCACAAGTCGGTTCTTCACAATGCATGCAAATGGTCGGCATGGTTGCGGTTGTCTCGCTGCGGTCGATGTAATCGACAAAGATCATCGAGTAACCCTTATGCGTCGAACACTCGCGGCACGCTGCGACACAGGATCTGCATCCTATGCATCGCTGTGGATCGATAAACATGGTTTCGTTCATGCGCTATTTTCCTCTCTGCACTTCGTTCTGTGACATTCCCTTTCGTACCTCGCCTAGTATCGGCAATTCTCTCGTATGTATTTTCTCTAAACGCGGCACATGCCTTGAATTCCGGTATCTTTGAGGTCGGGTCGAGTGCTGCATTGGTGATCTGATTCGCCGCGAGTTCCTCCCAATGATAGGGCACAAAGATCGTGTCTGGCCTGATCGTTTTTACGACCAGAGCGGGAAAGATGCCTTCACCGCGACGCGAAACTGCACTTCACACGCTCGCCGTCGTTGATCTTGTACTTCATCGCGGTTTCAGGATGCATCTCAACGAAAGGCTCCGGGCACTGCTGAACAAGAAAGCCGATACGCCGAGTCTGATTACCGGACAAATACTGGTGAACGATGCGCCCGCTGGTAAAGATCAGAGGATACTCTTCATCGGGCTTCTCGGCGGCCCCTTTATACTCGATCGCGTGAAATTTAGCCTTACCGTCGTCGTGAGCGAACCGGTCCTCGAAAAGGCGTGGCGTCCCCGTACTTTCCTCGGTCGGGCACGGCCAGAAGACGCCGTCCTGCTTGTCGATCTTTTCGTATGTGATTCCGAAATAGTCAGCCTTACCACCCTTGGACGCGACGCGAAGTTCGTCAAATATGGCCCGGGGGGACTCAAACTGAAAGTACTTACCGCGGCCCATCCGGACCGCTATCTCCTGCAATATCCGCCAGTCCTGGCGTGCTTCTCCCGGAGGGTCTATCGCCTTATTTATCTTTATCACACGGCCCTCACCGCTCGTAGTCGTACCTTCGTCCTCGGACCATGTCGTGCCGGGAAGTACTACATCGGCGTAACGGGCGCTTTCGGACAGAAAGAAGTCGATGCAGACGTTAAATTCAAGCCCTTCGAGCGACTTGCGTACCTGGTTTGTGTCAGGTAGCGAGACCATCATGTTGCTGCAGATCGACAAGAGGCCTTTGATCTCGCCCTCGCGCATTTTATTGAATAACTCGACAGCGGATACGCCTGGTTGAGGCAATTCAGATTCGTCTATGCCCCAAACTTCGGCTATGTATCTCCGATGTTCCGGGTTGAGCATCGACCGATAGCCTGGAAGTTGGTCGGCCTTCTGTCCATGCTCACGGCCGCCCTGGCCGTTGCCTTGACCGGTGATCGTGCCGTAACCGCGGCCTTCCGAGCCGATCTTACCGGTCGCAAGTGCGATATTGATATAACTCAGCACGTTCTCCGTCCCGTTCGAATGATGCTCGATGCCGCGAGCATGCATGATCATGCCGGTTTTTGCGCGGCCGTAGAGGCGAGCGGCCTGAATGATCTTTTCCGCTGGAACGCCGGAGATCTCCGAAGCGACATCGGGTGGATAATTTAATGCCGCCGTCCTGGTCGCTTCCCAGTCATTAGTGCGGCTGTCGATAAACGCCTGATCGATAAGATTTTCGGTGATCAGGACATTCAAGATGCCGTTGGCGACCGCGACGTCTGTACCGGGCTTGAGCTGTAAATGTAGATCGCCCTGACGAGCTGTTGGGGTCTCACGCGGATCGATGACTATCCACACACCGCCGTTGTCACGCTGTTTCCAAAGGAATCCATTAAGGATCGGAAACGTCTCGGCACAATTTGCTCCAGCGATTATCAGAACTTCCGCGTGGGGAATGTCGCTCCACGGGTTTGCCGCCCGGTCAATGCCGAACGCTTTATTGTTACCGCCCGCGGCAGATGCCATGCAAAAGTCGTCCGTTGTAGTCAATGTACCTGGTCTGCAATCCAAGGCGGGCGAATTTACCTACGAGATAGGTCTTTCGGTCGTCAGTGAAGAGCCTGAATAAACAGCGATCGAATCCTTGCCGTATTTTTCCTGCAGTCCCTTAAATTTCGACACGATCAGATCTAGAGCCTCGTCCCCAGCTCGCTCGCTCGAAATTGCCGTTTCGTTTTATCAGCGGATATTCCAGCCGATCTGGATGATGTGTCTGTAGATACGCAGTCACTCCTTGGGACACAGACGGCCTTCGTTAACCGGAAAATCGTAACGCGGTTTCTACGCCGACAACATGATTCTTTTCAACCAGCAGATTCATGCCACACTGCATACCGCAATATGGGCAGTGGGTTGGCACTATTTTGTCGATCTTTCGTTCAGCACTCTAACCGCCGATCGGCTCATCGTGCAGATGGGGGCCAAAACGGTCAATAATGCTTGCGAGATTTTCTACTTTTGACATTGTTAATTATTCGTCGTCAGCGGGTGCCGTGAAAGACCTTATCGGGGCGATCCATAAGAACGGAGTATGCCAGCCCTCGCATTACCCGCTTACACCGTGGGCAATAGTCCGCAATGTTTCGCCATTTTCCATTGTGTAGTCGAAACCAACTTTTCGACGACGCTCTTCAGATCTCCGAGCCACATAATGGATGCGAATTCTACGCCGCACCGCCGACATTTTGCCTGCTCCATTTTCTTTGGCTCGCTGCTGATAGAGTTCCACGCCGATCGAGGCCGGGCGCTGGACGATATGAAACAGCTTGCCGAACGGTAGGAAGAAAAGCGTCATTATCATTATCGCTTGATGTGTCAGGGCAATGAACGAGTACATATAACACTTCCGAAATATGTGCCGATGCCGTTAGCATAAGCCCCGAGACACAGATCGCGATCAATAGAAGATGGGGAACAAAATCCAACAGAAATTGCTGAACAGCAATTGCTCCGCGGTCCTTTAATCGGCGATGGATCGCAACAGCACAGCCTGCTAGAACCATGAGGGCTGTAAAATTGAGGGCCTTGAATGTAAAAAAAGCCATTACGCTGTGGACGTCCATCGACTGCATTGGAAAGCCGAATACGTAGGCTTTGTAGCCTGTCTCGCTCTCAAGTTTGAAATGTATCCAGCCCCAAACAAGCGGGAAGGTGATGGCCGCTGACAAAACACAGCCCCACATGATCAGAAAATGCATCAGCCATCTTGATTTGGCCCGTTTGAAGATAAACTTCTGGGCGAGCATGTTTATGCCAACCGTTTTTGTGGCATCTAGTGTGTTACGTGCAAATTTCTTTCGCTGGAAAAAAAGCTTCAACCCTCTGGAAAATATGCCCGCGTCGCCGGACGCTGGAGCCAAAGTGCATAGCGGAAAAATATTGCGCGGAACGCGACGATACCGCGATCAGATACCCGAATAAAGCCGAATCGAAATGTTCAAGATTGCGCAAACCGACAATAACAAGTGCCGTCAGAGCCATGGATGCCCGGAGCCCGGATCAAGGTCGGGTTGCGATAATTAATCGAAGTGGTAGGCTCTGGTGATCTCGATGGGCATTCGTTTTTCTATAGGGCAACCATCTGTCGTCTGCAAAATGAGCGCCAACCTAAAAGAGAATATGGTGCGTACCAACTAATGAGCAATTCTTGGGCTTAGATCATCACTTATATTCGAAACGTTACAGGCGAAAATACCAGTGCGTATTTATGCGGATCGGCAGTGTGAAAACTCGCGGTCAAAGAAGATCCGGATCGATAGCGAGTAATGTAAAATGAGTAGAAGGCCCCTTTCTCGTAAACCGGGATAGATCACAGTCGAATTTCTGTTAGTAAAAGTGTACGGGAGAAAATACTTCGCGTGAGTCCCCTCGTACTCCCCTTATTAAATATCAAATTCCGGCCGTTCGATTTATGATTTGGCTCATGAAATGTAAACGCTATTGTTTTGGGAATCGCTGGGGGCTTCATATTGTCCAGACAAATATCCGACCATTTTAGTGCTGAGCTAATAGTTGGCCCCTTTGGTATTGGACGCAGACGTTCGTTTGGTGGCGGAGAGTACGTTTTTTTCGAGGGTGATCAGGCCACATTTTTACCGATCATATTGGCTGGAAAGATCAAACATGGTTCGCTATCCTGAGTGCGGGTAAGGAGATCATCATTGGCACGTTTCAGGTTGGCGAGACTTTTGCACTCCGCCGGGCGATGGATGGAAAGCGATTTCCCGCAATAGCCGTCGCACCGAGAACAGCTCGCTTCTAATGGTCCCGCGGGGGTGAGTTTCTCGCCTAATGGAATCATCGTCGGAATTTTCGTCCCTGAGCTTAACCGAATGTGTGTATCTCCGTGACCGGTTGCCATACTGTCTAGATTTTGGCTACGCCATCCGCCGAGCAGCGTGTGAGCGAGCATTATTTGAGGCTTACGGGTGAAATGAATGCGGGCGAAGTTAAGAAGATCACCCATCGACGGCAAGATATAGCTGAGATGGCAGGGGTTTTCGCTCGAGACCACGATCCGACTATCCGAAAACCGCGGAAAAGGATATCTGAAAATAGTTGGCGGAAGAATATTGTCGAAACGACCGAGCACTTTCGCACCTTATCCGGGCTGTTAGCCATATGCAAAAAGTGATCTGATCATATTTCGGCGACCGTGCTTCGTGTTACGTTCCTTATTCTAAGACTTGCGTTGAGGATGGATCATGAAACTGAATTAGAGAGAACACTCTTCGTTTTCGGTTAATAAGTTCCGAAGTCGAGACTTTTGATCAAACAGGAACCAATGGGGACAACGTGCGGTTTGGGCCAGGAAAACGACTTTGGTTACTTGCCTTGAAAAGACGCCCAACAGTAATTTTTCGGCCTCTTTGCGGACGGAATAATTGTGGTTCATGCGGTACCCGCCCCCGACGCCAATAGCTGGGCCAACTCCGACGAGGTTATCTTGCCGGAACCTTTCTGGGGACGAACAAACTGAACTCAGAATATTGATCGAAAAGGACTTTGTTTGTCTAAGTGCCCACAAACCATGAAGACCAGTCTGACCGCTATCCTCACACCCCCAAAGGCGACGCCGCGTGCTGCCGTACGACACGACCATCTGAGAATAACGGATTTTCCGGTCCGACCATTGCGGCCCGGCGATTGACCGAATTGGGTTTACTGATGAGTTTGA
>JADJBB010000026.1 GCA_016703965.1 Acidobacteriota bacterium | reverse complement strand
AATATTGAGAAGGAAATGGTGGATTATGCCCGAGATTGGAATTTAAGATCGATACAGAATCTGGAACCTGCAAAAACTGAGATAAAGGTATCAAGGCGCTGCTTGTGAGAAGACCTCGCGACAGCCAAAGCAAGTTCTTAAGTGATCCTACCGGTGAAACTGGGTAAAGCAAGAGTATTCGTCACGCCGAGATGCAAACCGACCGCAAACGAAAATGAGCAAAGAGACGCCTTCATACTTAAAACCAGACAGCGGGAAACTCACGACCGAAGTAGTATCAGGTATCTACCTTGAGGTACCCACCAACTCAAGACATGACCTTGTTAATTTCTCCCAGAATGAACGGTGGAAAGCCGCTCCAAAAAGATGCTAAACTTCCACTGTCAACTGCATCCACTTGCAATGACAATCGTGTCAATCTGGCTGCATCGATATATCACACTTCGGTCGTTGATGGGCCTGGTAGAAGAAGCGTAGTTCGGGTTGCGGGGTGTTCGATTCTGTTGTCCTGGATGCTACGTTCCGGAAACACATTCTAGGCAGAACGGACGTTTGGTCAGTGTCTCGTCAGTTGTTGAAGAAGTTATGCTAAACAGGTACGGCCATGATGGCGTAACAATTCTTGGCGGGGAACCATTCGACCAACCGGGTTCCGTCGCCGAGATCGTATACAGGTTGAAGCGTCTTGGCGTTCATATCACGATTTATTCTGGTAGCACGCTTGAAACTTTGAACGGACAAAACGACAGTAATCTTCATTACATCCTTACTCATATCGATCTTCTAATCGATGGTCCATTCATACGTGAGCTCGCCGACACCGTCAGTGAGTATCGAGGTTCCCGAAATCAACGACAAATTTCTCAATTGACGAGATTGGGTTAGGTTAAGTCGCTGTTGACTACTAATCCGTGAACTTAATATGCGGTAATTTATCCAACTCATTGACTGTTTATAGTAACTCACGAACTACCGCTATTCGGCCTGCCTAAGACCTCAAAAATAGCGGTGGTCGTACAAGCCAATTTCGATCAATCTGCATAGGGTATGATTATTCTCTCTTCTACTCGCATGCGAGGTAGTGTCAGAGCGGATATTCCACACCAACGGGTTCGATGCATTTATCGAGAACGTGTACGTAGGCCGCCAATTTGGCGATGATCTGAATACGGTCAATTCCAGCGAACGGACAGCGGAGCACTCTCTTCACAGACCTACTGGAACGCCACGGCTAATTATCAGGATCGAGCGGTGGAAAACAACATTCTTTGTTACCGCAAGAACTTGTTCGATCGTACCTTCATTATCGATCGCAGCCGGGCATTCTGCCGTCCACTTCGCGGCTTGTTCAGTCAGGAGTTCACATAAGGTTTTAGGGCGAGGAAAGTAGGAAACAAATATGAAGATGAAGATGTTTTTAGGGGCGGCCGCCGCTTCTCCTTATTTCAATGACCGGATGCGGACTTGATTCGAACACGAACGGTGCGGCGCCCAACGGGCTAGTGAACTCTGCAAGTACTCAGAAGGTCGTTATCGCACTCAAACCGGACAAGATCCGGATCAAATACTGACCGAGGGGTCGTCGGATGAGCAGAGCTTTGACAACCTCCCGAATGTTTCAGTGGTCCAGAAATTGATGTCTACAAGAAGTAAAATTATAAGGTTTGCCCTCGCAATCGATGAATCGCGGATTAGCCAGAAGCCGGCCGAGCACTTCGTGCTTTTTATTCCGCTGGCGCGGGTCCGTATATCGAAGATCTTTTATAAGTCAGATTCGTACATATTGTTCATCAGCATCTGAACTCTTCCAGAATGATCGTTCCATTGCCGGGCATCGCGGTCGAATTATCTCGGGTTCAAGAAAGCCGGTCGGAGTCGCATCTTTTCAATTTCGACTGCTGCTCGATATTCCTCGGGTGTGTTCAAGTTTAAGAACAAGAATTCGGAGCCTTGAATATCTTTGATCTCGGAAAACCCAATTACCCGTACCTGGAGTCGTTCACGCAATCGTTGTATTCGCCATTCACCATCGGACAACATTGTTTCGACCTTGGGAAGGCACGGGTCCCGCCGGTACAGCCCACAAAGCGGCTGATTGCGTCCATCTGGCTGTTCGGCGAAGATGGCATCAATATGATTCATTTCCGAGTCTAGGCAGTGCCGCAAAATGTCTACCATCCGAGTCATCAATTCGCCAGTGACAAATGGCAGGTCGCACGCGAGTACGGCTATCCACTCGGTTTTAGCTTCACAAGCGCTGTATATAATCCCACGATTGCTCCGCGGGCGTCTCTCATAATGGGATGATCTTGAATTATCGGAAGCGAAGTAATTGCGTCATTTGAATTGCCGACCAAATAAACTGTGTTTGCGATCGAAAACATGGCACCGGCTGCCCGATCTATGAGCGTCCTGCCTCCGACCAACAGTGCCGCTTTATCTTGCCCCATGCGTCGGCTTTGGCCGCCTGCCAAAACAAATCCATCGATCAAACTCATTGCGTTCTAAGAAGATTCTCCGGTTCTCTCGTAACTCCTCATTGTTGGCTTGATAAATGAAAAATAATTGACCACAAGACAAATCACGGAAAATAAAGAAAGAAACACAAACCCGAGCGTATAAGATCCGGTGGCGTCCTTAACGAAGCCGAGTTCCAGTGGTGGAAAAACCTCCAGCCCGCCAAACGCCCCAACAAGTCCAGTGACTGTGGCGGTTTCGTTCGGGAAATACTGAGGAACGAGCTTAAATACGGCTCCGTTACCCAGGCCAAGTGCAGCGGCGCAACCAAGCGCTCCGATCGTGAAAGGAACGATAGAAACGGGAGCTCAACAGAAGTGCAAGTACAGCGATCGCCGCGAAGACACCGAGTAGAACCTTGCCGCCTCCGATCTTGTCGGCCAAGATCCCGCCAACTGGTCGCAGGACGGTTGCTACAAGGACGAATCCCGCCGTGCGGCCCCGGCGTCGGTCGGGGTTAAGCTAAATATTTCCTTCAGGAAGGTGGGCAGATAAAGGGCGAGAGCGACGAAACCGCCGAATGTAAGGGAAATAGAATAATGACAGTATCCAGGCGTAGCCGGAGGTTCGCAGAACGCTGAGATTCTGCTTCAGTGTTTTTGGAGCGGCCGTTACAGCAGCGTCCTGAGCAGAAAATAGAACATTAGTCCCCAGCTAAATGTGACGGCCGCAAAGATGAAGAAAACATAACGCCAGTCACCCAAGTAGATCGCGAGGACAGGTGCGGAAAATACAGCGATCGACTGTCCAATGTTGCCCATTCCGTAAATGCCAAGGGCGGTTCCCTGCTTTTTACGACTGAACCATTTTGAGGTAAAGCCGACGCCGACCGGAAAGGATGTTCCGGCGAGCCCGAGAAATAGGCCGAGGATCAGCAATTGGGTGTAACTTTGCGAAAAGCCTATAGCGATCGCAGGTACCGCTGAAAATATGAGAAGAGCCGCAAAGATACGTCGACCGCCATATTTATCCGCCAGCATTCCCGCAAAAAGACGGCCGATCGAGCCCAGCAGGACAGGAATCGCGATCAAAAGGCTTTTTTCCCTTGCCAGAAAGGCCGTATAGCTCGGTGAAGGTGGGGGCGAGTGCGGCGATAAGACCCCAGACGGCAAACGTAACGGCAAAGGCAGTTGTCGAAAAAAAGTGCCCGAGCTGAGCCAGGCTGAAATGTCTTAGTATCCATACGTCTTATACAACGTCCCCCTCAAGTCTTATACCTGTGGCCACGAACCGAGGGGAATAGATCAACGAGCTTAATGAAAAACCGGGTCGACTCATCGAGGCGGAGAGGGCTTCCACCAAACGATTATGCTAAGTGCGATCAGCCAACATATACCTGAGGCAATGACGAGCGGAGCCAGTTGAGTGTACGCATGAGCAAGAGCAGCCTCTACCGCTGCCGATAGGATCCAGAGTTGAGCCACGTTGATCATAACAAGCATCGCGAGACGGGCCTGCCAAACGGCGGCGAGTCCGCGGCTCTGCGGTCTTTGCGGCTTGACGTTAGCCTTCATTTCCACGCACCTCTCTTTTGACCGCAAAGATCTCGCCATTGATCGTCTCAAGCTCAATTCTGTCGAGCGGACGCGGCGGCGGGCCATATAATACTTCGCCGGTCTTGGAGCTAAAACCGCCATTGTGACACGGGCATTCTAGACGGTCATTTGCTTTTGAATAATAGACCGGGCAAGACAGATGCGTGCATTTCTGCCCAAAGGCAGCGTAGGTGCCGTCGGTGCCGCGTATCAGGATCGCGGTATCTTCCTCCGAAGGATACGCGAAATTCAAGGCTGATCCGGGTTCGATGCTAATAGCACCGTCGATCTTCGCCGGGGTAAAGGTCATTGGCGATCGAGCATCATATGCAGATTTCCCTGCAAATCCAGCTGCTTCCAGAAATAATGCACTCGATGTCAAAAAGAGAAAGTTGCAGAACTCCCGCCTTGTAACCTGTGCTTCGCTGTCTCGTTCGTAAGGGAACTCGGCCTGAAACGGAGCCGTCGCTGTGCGGACACTTACTTCATCCGATATTTCATTATCTGCGGCTAGTATCTTCTTGATTGACTCTTGGTCGAATGCTTTAGAATTCATTGCTTTTATCGGATTCCTCCACTTGGGTGTCTATCCACGATTCTTCCCTAACAGGAGCCCATCGAGAGCTATCTGTCCCTCGAAAACGCCACACCCATCAATGCTGACCTCGTCAGCGTCTGTCGGCAGCATCATGTAGACCTTTGTCTTGACACTCTGATTGCCAAAAACGTGAGCATTGACCGGCTTGGTTCTTCGCAGCGGAACGATCTGCTCATAGGTGCCGAAGGCTAATGCACCGGTCGGGCAAACGCTGGCAACATTGGCATTAGACCCTCACTTGTTCGGTCGTAACACATGTCGCATTTCATCTGCAAATGCATCGCCGAGTTGTACTTCGGCACGCCAAACGGGCACGCGTTCACGCAATTGCGGCAATCGAGACAGCGGGGTTTTAGAGCGGACATAACCACGCCATCTTCATTTTGTTTGATCGCGTCTGCGGGGCAGACAAGCGCACAAGTCGGTTCTTCACAATGCATGCAAATGGTCGGCATGGTTGCGGTTGTCTCGCTGCGGTCGATGTAATCGACAAAGATCATCGAGTAACCCTTATGCGTCGAACACTCGCGGCATGCTGCGACACAGGATCTGCATCCTATGCATCGCTGTGGATCGATAAACATGGTTTCGTTCATGCGCTATTTTCCTCTCTGCACTTCGTTCTGTGACATTCCCTTTCGTACCTCGCCTAGTATCGGCAATTCTCTCGTATGTATTTTCTCTAAACGCGCGGCACATGCCTTGAATTCCGGTATCTTTGAGGTCGGGTCGAGTGCTGCATTGGTGATCTGATTCGCCGCGAGTTCCTCCCCCCAATGATAGGGCACAAAGATCGTGTCTGGCCTGATCGTTTTTACGACCAGAGCGGGAAAGATGCCTTCACCGCGACGCGAAACTACCTTCACACGCTCGCCGTCGTTGATCTTGTACTTCATCGCGGTTTCAGGATGCATCTCAACGAAAGGCTCCGGGCACTGCTGAACAAGAAAGCCGATACGCCGAGTCTGATTACCGGACAAATACTGGTGAACGATGCGCCCGCTGGTAAAGATCAGAGGATACTCTTCATCGGGCTTCTCGGCGGCCCCTTTATACTCGATCGCGTGAAATTTAGCCTTACCGTCGTCGTGAGCGAACCGGTCCTCGAAAAGGCGTGGCGTCCCCGTACTTTCCTCGGTCGGGCACGGCCAGAAGACGCCGTCCTGCTTGTCGATCTTTTCGTATGTGATTCCGAAATAGTCAGCCTTACCACCCTTGGACGCGACGCGAAGTTCGTCAAATATGGCCCGGGGGGACTCAAACTGAAAGTACTTACCGCGGCCCATCCGGACCGCGATCTCCTGCAATATCCGCCAGTCCTGGCGTGCTTCTCCCCGGAGGGTCTATCGCCTTATTTATCTTTATCACACGGCCCTCACCGCTCGTAGTCGTACCTTCGTCCTCGGACCATGTCATGCCGGGAAGTACTACATCGGCGTAACGGGCGTTCGGACAGAAAGAAGTCGATGCAGACGTTAAATTCAAGCCCTTCGAGCGACTTGCGTACCTGGTTTGTGTCAGGTAGCGAGACCATCATGTTGCTGCAGATCGACAAGAGGCCTTTGATCTCGCCCTCGCGCATTTTATTGAATAACTCGACAGCGGATACGCCCGGTTGAGGCAATTCAGATTCGTCTATGCCCCAAACTTCGGCTATGTATCTCCGATGTTCCGGGTTGAGCATCGACCGATAGCCTGGAAGTTGGTCGGCCTTCTGTCCATGCTCACGGCCGCCCTGGCCGTTGCCTTGACCGGTGATCGTGCCGTAACCGCGGCCTTCCGAGCCGATCTTACCGGTCGCAAGTGCGATATTGATATAACTCAGCACGTTCTCCGTCCCGTTCGAATGATGCTCGATGCCGCGAGCATGCATGATCATGCCGGTTTTGCGCGGCCGTAGAGGCGAGCGGCCTGAATGATCTTTTCCGCTGGAACGCCGGAGATCTCCGAAGCGACATCGGGTGGATAATTTAATGCCGCCGTCCTGGTCGCTTCCCAGTCATTAGTGCGGCTGTCGATAAACGCCTGATCGATAAGATTTTCGGTGATCAGGACATTCAAGATGCCGTTGGCGACCGCGACGTCTGTACCGGGCTTGAGCTGTAAATGTAGATCGCCCTGACGAGCTGTTGGGGTCTCACGCGGATCGATGACTATCCACACACCGCCGTTGTCACGCTGTTTCCAAAGGAATCCATTAAGGATCGGAAACGTCTCGGCACAATTTGCTCCAGCGATTATCAGAACTTCCGCGTGGGGAATGTCGCTCCACGGGTTTGCCGCCCGGTCAATGCCGAACGCTTTATTGTTACCGCCCGCGGCAGATGCCATGCAAAGTCGTCCGTTGTAGTCAATGTACCTGGTCTGCAATCCAAGGCGGGCGAATTTACCTACGAGATAGGTCTTTTCGGTCGTCAGTGAAGAGCCTGAATAAACAGCGATCGAATCCTTGCCGTATTTTTCCTGCAGTCCCTTAAATTTCGACACGATCAGATCTAGAGCCTCGTCCCAGCTCGCTCGCTCGAAATTGCCGTTTCGTTTTATCAGCGGATATTCCAGCCGATCTGGATGATGTGTCTGTAGATACGCAGTCACTCCCTTGGGACACAGACGGCCTTCGTTAACCGGAAAATCGTAACGCGGTTCTACGCCGACAACATGATTCTTTTCAACCAGCAGATTCATGCCACACTGCATACCGCAATATGGGCAGTGGGTTGGCACTATTTTGTCGATCTTTCGTTCAGCACTCCAACCGCCGATCGGCTCATCGTGCAGATGGGGGCCAAAACGGTCAATAATGCTTGCGAGATTTTCTACTTTTGACATTGTTAATTATTCGCCGTCAGCGCGGGTGCCGTGAAAGACCTTATCCGGGCGATCCATAAGAACGGAGTATGCCAGCCCTCGCATTACCCGCTTACACCGTGGGCAATAGTCCTGCAATGTTTCGCCATTTTCCATTGTGTAGTCAAAACCAACTTTTTCGACGACGCTCTTCAGATCTCCGAGCCACATAATGGATGCGAATTCTACGCCGCACCGCCGACATTTTGCCTGCTCCATTTCTTTGGCTCGCTGCTGATAGAGTTCCACGCCGATCGAGGCCGGGCGCTGGACGATATGAAACAGCTTGCCGAACGGTAGGAAGAAAAGCGTCATTATCACTATCGCTTGATGTGTCAGGGCAATGAACGAGTACATATAACCACCGAAATATGTGCTCGATGCCGTTAGCATAAGCCCCGAGACACAGATCGCGATCAATAGAAGATGGGGAACAAAATCCAACAGAAATTGCTGAACAGCAATTGCTCCGCGGTCCTTTAATCGGCGATGGATCGCAATAGCACAGCCCGCTAGAACCATGAGGGCTGTAAAATTGAGGGCCTTGAATGTAAAAAAAGCCATTACGCTGTGGACGTCCATCGACTGCATTGGAAAGCCGAATACGTAGGCTTTGTAGCCTGTCTCGCTCTCAAGTTTGAAATGTATCCAGCCCCAAACAAGCGGGAAGGTGATGGCCGCTGACAAAACACAGCCCCACATGATCAGAAAATGCATCAGCCATCTTGATTTGGCCCGTTTGAAGATAAACTTCTGGGCGAGCATGTTTATGCCAACCGTTTTTGTGGCATCTAGTGTGTTACGTGCAAATTTCTTTCGCTGGAAAAAAAGCTTCAACCCTCTGGAAAAATATGCCCGCGTCGCCGGACGCTGGAGCCAAAGTGCATAGCGGAAAAATATTGCGCCGAACGCGACGATACTCGCGATCAGATACCCGAATAAAGCCGAATCGAAATGTTCAAGATTGCGCGAACCGACAATAACAAGTGCCGTCAGAGCCATGGATGCCCCGAGCCCGATCAAGGTCGGGTTGCGATAATTAATCGAAGTAGCTGGCTTGGTGATCTCGATGGGCATTCGTTTTTTCTATAGGGCAACCATCTGTCGTCTGCAAAATGAGTGCCAACCTAAAAGAGAATATGGTGCGTACAACTAATGAGCAATTCCTTGGGCTTAGATAGTTATCATATATTCGAAACGTTACAGGCGAAAATACCAGTGCGCGTATTTATGCGGATCGGCAGCGTGAAAACTCGCGGTCAAAGAAGATCCGGATCGATAGCGAGTAATGTAAAAATGAGTAGAAGGCCCTTCGTAAACGGGATAGATCACAGTCGAATTTCCTGTTAGTAAAAGTGTACGGAGAAAATACTTCATGTGAGTCCCCTCGTGCTCCCTTATTAAATATCAAATTCCGGCCGTTCGATTTATGATTTGGCTCATGAAATGTAACTATTGTTTTGGGAATCGCTGGGGGGCTTCATACGTTCATGAGTCAAATATCCGACCATTTTAGTGCCGAGCTAACAGAAGGTCTCTTTGCTATTGGACGCAGACGTTCGTTCGGTGGCGGAGAGCACGTTTTTTTCGAGGGTGATCAGGCCACATTTTTACCGATCATATTGGCTGGAAAGATCAAAATGGTTCGCTATCCTGAGGCGGGTAAGGAGATCATCATTGGCACGTTTCAGGCTGGCGAGATTTTTGCAATTCCGCCGGCGATGGATGGAAAGCGATTTCCCGCAACAGCCGTCGCAATCGAGAACAGCTCGCTTCTAATGGTCCCGCGGGGTGAGTTTCTCGCCTTAATGGAATCATCGTCGGAATTTTCGTCCCTGGTGCTTAACCGAATGTGTGGCATTCTCCGTGACCGTGCCGATACCGTTCAGATTTTGGCCACGCCATCCGCCGAGCAGCGTGTTGCGAGCATTATTTTGAGGCTTACGGGTGAAATGAATGCGGGCGAAGTTAAGAAGATCACCCATCGACGGCAAGATATAGCTGAGATGGCAGGGCTTTCGCTCGAGACCACGATCCGGACTATCCGAAAACTCGCGGAAAAGGGATATCTGAAAATAGTTGGCGGAAGAATATTCGTCGAAACGACTGAGCATCTTCGCACTCTTATCCGTTAGCCATATGCAAAAAAAGTGATCTGGATCATATTTCGGCGACCGTGCTTCGTGTTACGTTCCTTATTCTAAGACTTGCGTTGAGGATGGATCATGAAACTTCGAATTAGAGAGAACACTCTTCGTTTTCGGTTGGGCCGTTCCGAAGTCGAGACTTTTGATCAAACAGGAACCATCGGGGACAACGTGCGGTTTGGGCTAGGAAAAAACGACTTTGGTTACTTGCTCGAAAAGACGCCCAACAGTAATTTTTCGGCCTCTTTTGCGGACGGAATAATTGTGGTTCGCGTACCTGCCTCCGACGCCAATAGCTGGGCCAACTCCGACGAGGTTAGTCTTGCCGGAACCTTTCTGGGGGACGAACAAACCGAACTCAGAATATTGATCGAAAAGGACTTTGTTTGTCTAAATGCCCACAACCATGAAGACCAGTCTGACCGCTATCCTCACCCCAAAGGCGACGCCGCGTGCTAAGCCGCATGATACGACCATCTGAGGTAACAACGGATTTTCCCGGTCCGACCATTGCGGCCCGGCGATTGACCGAATTGGGTTTTTACTGATGAGTTTGATTAGTTTTTGCCCGCTTTGCGCGCGGTTTCGGATTTCAACCAGATGGAAATGATCTGATCGGCTAATCGAGTATTTTTCAACTGTCTGAATCTTAATAGTTTCGGAGGCAGGTTGGGGGTTTGTCAAAAATGAAGAGAATTTTGTTTTTAACTGTAGTTTTAGGAGTTGCTCTGATGATTACGTTCATCGGTTTTAATGTCAATAGTCAGGAAAGAATTATGCAAAAGTTGAATTTACAAACTAAAATCGGCGACGGCAAAGATAAAGAGGTTACGCCGCTTTTTGATGGTGAACGCCGAAAAATCGTCCAAATTACGCTACGCAATAAGGCGGTTCTAGATGCTCATAAAGCCGCCGAACCGATTACGATTCAATGTGTTGCAGGAAAAGGCTTATTAATTGTCGGGGAAGAAAAAGAAGAAGTTGAACTAAAAGAAGGTATGTTGGTTACGATCGAACCAAATGTCGTTCACGAAATAAGAGCTTTATCAAAAGTTTCCGTTTTACTGACCAAATTCAAGGAGAAGTGATTTTTCGAAACAGCTTACTGGGAAATGATGACCAGTTATGAAAGGGCGATACACAAAATCTTTCTTGAGAGTTCTCTTGGCAGTAGGGTTTTTGGCTCTGGCTGGGGGGCTTTTGTGGTTTTGGTTGCGTCCGCCGCAGGTGACGGTTACAGAAGTGTCGGAGAGGAGAATTACGCCATCGATTCAAGGCATTGGAACGGTTGAATCAAAAATCGTTGTAAATATTGCTTCGAAAATACCTGGGCGATTAATTTCAATTGACGTGGATCAAGGCGATACGGTCTCAAATGGACAGGTTTTAGCGACGCTCGAAGATTCTGAATTACGGGCTGAAATGGAGCGTGCCGAATCCACATTGCAGCGTTCAAGGTCAACTGAGGAAGTTCGTCGGGCGGAGATTCAACGGGCGTTATCCGCCGTTGAAGTTCAGCGAGCATCTGTTCAACGAATAATGACTAATAGGGAAGTTCCAAGAGCGTCTTTGCGTCGGGCGAAATCTGCCGTAACCTCATTCGATTCAACCATTTCAAAATTGCGCACTCTTCGCTTACAAGCACAACACAACGCTAATCGGTGGCAAAAACTTTACCAATCTGGCGATGTTTCAAAGATGGATTTGGAAGAACGTCTGACGCAGGCGAAAGCCGCTGACGATGATGTAAAGAATGCCGAAGCTCAACGAAATACAGCATTGGAAGATGTGAAAAACATCGAAGCTCAAATCAATACCGTCGGCGAAGATGTTAAGCAGGCTCAAGCCCAACTCAAAGTTGCAAATGATGATGTCGCAACGCTAAGAACCGGGTTGAAAGTAATTGAGCAAGATATAAGTGTCGCCGAAGCTGCACTTGCATCAGCAGATGCGCGGAAATCTGAAGGTGTGATTGTCAGTCAAATAAGCGGATATGTGGTCAGTCGTGAACTAGAACCCGGTGCAGTGGTAAATCCCGGAACCCCGATTCTCAAAATTGCCGATCCAACAACAATTTGGGCGACTGTTTTTATTGATGAAAGCAATTCAAACTCTTTTGAAGTTGGTGATCTTGCCGAAATTACTTTGCGTTCGATGCAGACGGGGAATTTACAGGGAAAAGTAACACGGATTCAGCGTGAAAGTGATCGCGTAACCGAACAAGTTGCGGTTGATATTTCGTTTGAGCGAATACCCGAACATATCAGGCTTGGCGAACAGTTAGAAGCAATAATTCGACCAAAAGCAAGGACTTTGAAAGTTATTCCCGCATCTGCATTGATTCGCTCAAAAGAAGGAATCGGCGTTTGGCTGGTGATTGAAAATCGCTTGCAGTTTAGAAAAATACAAACTGGAATGGTAGATGCAAGTGGCTGGGCCGAAGTGATTTCAGGACTTGATAGCGTAGATAAGGTTGTCGTTTCTCCGGGCAAATTATCCGATTTGAGCAATGAAGGTGCGAGGGTTTCAATCGTTGCCGAAGAAAGTAAAGAAGAGCCGCAGATGAAAGAATGAACCTCGCACTCCATGATGTTGAATATCGTTTGGGCCGGTTTATTTTAACCGCGGTAGGTCTCGGTTTGCTGCTCACAACCGTGATGGCCATGAATGGAATTTACGCCGGTATGGTCGAGGATGCTTTGAGCATTGTTCGTGCCCCCAAAGTTGATTTATGGGTCGTGCAAAAAGATACCAATGGTCCATTTGCGGAAAGTTCTCGGGTTCCCGAGGATCTCTATCGCAATATCCTCACGGTTTCGGGTGTTAGCGAAGCGAGTCCTGTTGCTTATCAATTGTTGCAGATCGAACATCAGGAGAAAATCCTGCGGCTTCAGGTCATCGGTTATCGGTTGGGTGGTCTCGGCGGTCCTCCGGCAATCGCTGCGGGGCGACCAATTCTGAAGAACCGATATGAGATGGTAGTTGACCGCAAAGCCAGTGTTTCGCTTGGCACTCAATTCAAATTCGGACGAATAACTTTAGAGGTTGTTGGATTGACAGAAGGCGTTGTTTCAAATTCGGGAGATTCAGCCGCTTTTATCACGCTTGAAGACGCACAGGAACTTCAGTTTCTTAAATCCAATGAAGCGATTCGTAATGACCGGGTTCGACTGCAATCGGATTTGTCGGAAAATCCCCAACTTGCGGGTGTTTCTGCCGAGAATCTTTCTTCGCTTCTCCAAAGTTCACATATTGCCAATGTCATTTTGGTTCGGCTGGAATCGTGGGCAAATGCCGAAGAAGTGGCAAAAAGTATAGCTCGCTGGACACATTACAATGTCTTGACAACCCAGCAGCAAGAAGATTTTTTAGCAAAAAATGTAATCGAAAGAGCCAGACAACAAATCCTTCTATTTCGCATAATTCTCTTGGTTGTGGCGGCTGTGATTATCGCCCTCATCATTTACACGATGACACTTGAGAAAACCAGAGATATTGCAACCCTGAAAATTATCGGGGCCCCAAACTCAAAAATAGTCGGTTTGATTTTGCAGCAATCATTGATCTTGGGATTTCTTGGATTTGTATTCGGAACCATAATTATTAGTTTAACTTACGAGTATTTTCCGCGTCGTCTCGTGTTGCTGGTCAGCGATCAAATAATGGTTTTTGGAATCGTAATTGGTATTTGTATCGCGGCCAGTGGGATTGGCATACACAAAGCTCTCAGTATTGACGCGACGACGGCCATGGCGGGGTAAACTTCTCTGGCAAACCTTAGGTTTTTCGGACTTGTTGGGGAAAAATGCAGCAGGTTTCGGCTCAAAATTTAACCAAGATTTTTGGGGAAGGTGATACGGAAGTTATCGCTCTCAAAGACGCGAGTTTGGATGTTGAAGCGGGTGAAGTGGTCGCCTTAATGGGACCGAGCGGATCAGGGAAGACCACACTTTTACGGGCTGTTTCGCTGATTGATCCGCCAACCAGCGGAAAAATCGAAATTGCCGGAGAAACGATTTTTGAAGGAAAGAAAGTGTTGATTGATGATCGATTGCTGCGGCGACAGCGAATGGGAATCATTTTTCAATCCTACAATCTGATTCCGTTTCTAACGGTTGTCCAAAATGTTGCTCTTGTCTTAACCCTCAACGGCGTTTCAAATCGAGAAGCGCTAAAACGTGCCAGAGCATTATTAGAAAGACTTGATCTAGGGCATCGGGCAGATATTTACCCAGCCACGCTTTCGGGTGGTGAACAACAGCGAGTAGCGGTTGCCCGTGCCGTCGTCAACGACCCGGTAGTGATTCTCGCCGATGAGCCAACCGCCGCACTTGATTCCGAAAGAGGCAAAGCCGTTATGGATTTATTACGGCAACTCGGACACGAGAAACGAGCAGCAGTCATTGTCGTAACTCATGACGAGCGCATGGTTAAAGGCTTCGACCGCATTTATCACTTGAACGATGGAATTCTTACGGTTGAACATTTGAATTCTAAAGAAAAGAACGGACATCCGGCGATGGAATGATTTTGCCGAAAATTGAAAGAATTATTGATGGCTGTGAGTTGGGGATTGTCCAATATAACAAACGGCGTTTCTTTTAGGGTCGTGTCAAACGGCGCGTGAAGGCCAGTCTGACCGATACTCCCACCCCCAAAGCCCCACTCAATGAGTTTTAGAACATGACCCAGATCATATTTCCTCCTGTAAACATAGGCGACAATTATGCTGGAGTATACATTTGGAGGATGAATTAATGATCAGTGTTCAAGGTAAGACAGTTCGCGAAATAGCACTTGAGATGCCGTTGACAACGCGTGTCTTTGAGGAATTCAAGATCGACTATTGTTGTCATGGAGACACGCCGTTCGATGACGCCTGTCGAAACGTCGGGGCGAGTCCGGAAATAGTCAAAGAGAAGATCGATGGCGTCCTGGGTGGCTCAACAAATAGTGATCAAGAATCGTTCTCCAAAATGGACTTGAGCGATCTCGTCGATCATATTTTGGATAAACATCACGTCTATACACGCGACGAAATGAGCCATTTGACACCGTTGATGGCCAAGGTCGCTAGCCGTCACGGCGATCACAATCCATATCTCCTTGAGTTAAAAGAGCTTTTTCAGGCACTCTGTGATGATCTGGATCCTCACATGGTGAAAGAAGAAATGGTTCTCT
Source organism: Acidobacteriota bacterium (assembly GCA_016703965.1). Classification (NCBI taxonomy): domain Bacteria; kingdom Pseudomonadati; phylum Acidobacteriota; species Acidobacteriota bacterium. Next base: position 19,508 of record JADJBB010000026.1, on the reverse strand, counting down.
TCCCATACATACAAAAACTAGAGCATAGTTATTCGAATCATTTGAACGTTGCGTTTCCGCCATTCGGAACGGTTCAGCATCCGGTAAATATGATGAACATCGAGCATGAAGAAGTCGGGGAACTACTTGTTAAAATGCGTCGAGTTACGAATGACTACACTCTGCCGGCGGAAGCGTGCCCGAGTTTCACCGCCCTGTATCATCGGCTCGGGGAATTTGAGCGTGATCTGCACCAGCATATTCACCTTGAGAACAATCTGCTCTTTCCACGTGCTATCGAACTCGAACAAAAGGCTCGAGCCTAAGTTCGCTCGGAATGAACCAAAGTATGTCGACTGCCGCACCGATAACAGCACCAATTAGAGTTGTTCGAGTGCGGCAAGTCGCTCTTCCGGTCGAACACGGTGGATGGGCATTTTTGCTCGAACCCTTAATTGCCGGTCTGGCGATCGCGTATTCAACCGGAGCTCCCTGGATCGCCTGTCTTACTATCGGTGCGTTTCTCACACGGCAACCGCTAAAGGTCCTGCTCGCCGACCGCTTTGGAATGCGAAACAGGGAGCGTGCGAGCCTGGCCTTTCGATTTTTGCTTTGCTACGGTGCGATATTCTCCATTGGACTTGCTGGTACGCTGTTAACCGTAGGCTTTCGACCGCTCCTTCCTTTTACTTGGGTCTTGCCGCTAGCTCTTTTTCAAATATATATTGATGCATCGGGGCAAAGCCGAAAGCTGATACCTGAACTGACCGGAGCTGTCGTTATGTCAGCCTCGATCGCAGCGATCGGCCTGTCTGCGAATATGTCGCTCGCGAATGCTATCGCACTTTGGGCGATCTTTGCATCAAGGTCAATTGCCTCTATTCTGTATGTCCGTGAGCGATTGCGGCTCGAAAAAGGCAAGCGGCATTCTCGTGTGGTCCCGACGCTCGCCCATGTCGCGGCTCTTATTCTGACCGCAGCCTTGGCCTATTCTGGACTCAGTCCGTTTCTAGCGATCCTGGCTATGTCGGTACTGGCTTATCGGGCTATCGCGGGACTTTCACCGGGGCGAACAAGAATGAAAGCGATGCAGATCGGCGTCTGGGAGATCATCTACGGCACGGCCGTCGTATTGTCGGTCGTGATCGGACACTTTGCCAGCATCTGATACCATAGCAGTCACATAAGGCGGCTTTCGACCCACAGTTTTATGCACAACGTAGACATAGATCTTGTCGAGATGTCGCTCGACGTTATTAAATACGCGATAAGTCGTATTTCCGACACCGATCCTAAGCTTGGCTTTCCTAAGAAGGCAGAGGAGCTAAAGGCCCTCGTGGGCGAAACGGTCACACCTAAGGGCATCGGCGGCGAGAAGGCATTTGCCCTTTTTAAGGACGTTTTGGTCAAAGCAAGTGTCCCGATCGATCATCCCCGGCATCTTGCGTTCGTTCCCGCATCTCCGACCAGGGCGGCGGTGATGTTCGATCTAGTGACCTCGGCGACCAGTGTTCATGGAGCTTTCTGGCTGGAGGGAGCCGGCTGCATCTTTGCTGAGAACCAGGCGATGGCGTGGCTGGTGTCACTGACTGGAATGCCCGCCGGAGCTTTCGGTGTTTTTACAAGCGGAGGTACAGAGGCAAATCTTTCAGCAATGGTCACGGCCCGCGAATATTGGCGAGACCGGGACGAACGCAATTCTAAAACACGCGGCATCGTGATCGCCTCGAACGGGGCACATTCGTCGATCAAGGCGATGGCGAAGGTCATCGACGCCGATGTCCTTCTGATCGAAACAGAAAGCCGCCTCGAAGGCTCTCATTTGGCTGAGACCTTATCGCGGATGTCCGCGGAGGACCGTGCCAAGGTGTTCGCTGTGATAGCAACGGCCGGTACGACCAACGCGGGAATAATCGACGATCTCGCGGGTATCGCTACGATATGTAGATCAGAGGAGATCTGGTTTCACGTTGATGCCGCCTACGGTGGCGGAGCATTGGCGGCTCGTTCGGTCCGGCATCTTTTTAATGGTATCGAACAAGCCGACAGTGTCACGATCGATCCCCACAAGTGGCTATTTTCACCATATGATTGCGGGGCGATCATCTACCGCGATCCGGAACTCGCAAAAAAGGCCCACGCCCAGGAAGGTTCCTACCTCGATATCTTCAGCGATGAAGGTGCACAGGGATTTAATCCGTCGGACTATCAGATACAACTAACGCGACGCGTTCGAGGCCTCCCGTTGTGGTTCTCATTGGCATACCACGGCACGGATCGGTACGAAAAAGCCATCGAACGCGGGATCGAACTAGCTCAGATCGCAGGGCGATTGATCACTGAAGCCGAACATACAGAGCTGGTTCGCGAACCTAGCCTGTCCTGCGTTCTATACCGTCGAAAAGGATGGCAGCCGGAAGACTACCGCGCGTGGACCTACAAGAATCACAAGTCAGGGTTCGCTCTGGTCGCTCCCACCAAATGGAGAAACCCTGAAGGGCCTGAAACTGTATCGCGATTCTGTTTCATAAATCCCGACACTACCGAACAAGATATCACTGACATTCTGGCAACGATGGCCTAATCTATCTCTTTCTCCGAATTCCCCGAAACCGATCAGTCGGCGAAACTGACTTCGCCGGCCAATTGTGTTCCGTCACCCGCAAACCCCGTCAAGGGCTCTTTTGCACATTGTATCTCCGTCACCTTTCGAAAGTGATATCCCATTGCAGCGAGGGCGACCCCGTTGCCGAGACTCCGCGGGTAATGCCTAATGACGCTGAATAAATACTTCCAGAATCTTAGTCGTTCCCGGTCGCACACTCCGAGCCTCACAACTATTTTCATGAAAGATTTGAGTACGCCGATGACGCTGACTCGCTGCAATGCCGCCGCGTCGTTGCGAACACGCGATAAACAGTCCAGTGAGCGCTGATAGAATTCCTCCGAACTGTAAATGGTCCTTAAAATGCTTTTGTATCCTTCGACTAGGCGTTCCCGATCCATTTTTGGAACAAAGTTTAATGAACAATCCGTGTTATTCCCGCTGCTTTGGTGAACGAGTCTGCCTTCACGCTCCAAACGCTTCCAAAGCTGTGTGTCAGGAAGAGCAGTCAAGAGCCCGACCATAGCAAGCGGAATTGCACTGTCACGGATAAAGTTGATCTGTCGCTCGAAAATATCGTCCGGGTCGTTATCGAATCCGACAATAAAGCCGGCCATGACCTCGATACCATAGCTTTGGATCTTTCGCACCGATTCAAGGAGATCGCGTTTTGTGTTCTGAGATTTGTTGGCTTCTTTCAGACTTGCGGGCGCGGGCGTCTCAATACCGAGAAATACACGGTGAAAACCGGCGGATTGCATCATCTCGAGTAAAACATCGTCTTCGGCGAGGTTTACGCTTGCTTCCGTCAAAAAAGAAAATGGAAAATTATTTCGCTCGGACCATGCAATAAGATCCGGCAGGAATTTTCTAACCTCACGTTTGTTGCCGATAAAATTGTCGTCAACGATAAATACCGTTCCGCGCCAGCCAGCGACTCGCATGGCCTCCATTTCAGCTAGCATCTGTTCGCTTGATTTGGTACGCGGCGAGCGCCCGTAGATCTCAATGATGTCGCAAAACTCACACGAAAACGGACAGCCGCGTGAAAACTGGACATTCATCGAGGAGTATTGGTTTATGTCGATCAGACTGAAATCTGGCACCGGCGTGGACAAAAGCGAGGGGCGCTCGACTGCTTGATAAATGCGCTTTGGCGAGCCACGTTTCAAATCGTCGATAAACTCCGGCAAGGTGGTTTCTGCTTCACCTACGAAAATAAAATCCGCTTCCGGTACGAGATCCGAGCTCGTCGAGACATACGGGCCGCCGACTGCGACTCGTTTGCCAAGTTCTTTAGATAATTTTACAACCTGATCAAGTGATTCCCTCTGGACGATCATCGCGCTGAGAAAGACAATATCCGCCCATTCAATATCGCTCTTGGTTAGTGGCTGGACATTCATATCTACGAGACGCCGTTGCCAATTCTCGGGCAACATGGCGGAAACGGTCAGCAGCGCAAGCGGTGGAAACGCGGCCTTCTTGCCGACAAACGACAATGCGTAGCGAAAGCTCCAGTAAGTCTCCGGGAATACGGGGTAAACAAATAATACTCTCACGATTAATGCCTCCGGCGGAAAGCTGAATACTGATCTTGATACAGATCTCTTGATTTGAAAACGCCCGGCTTTTCAGCAAGCGCTTTCTCTCAGTAATTCCAATGCTATCAGCTATTTGCGGGGACAGATGTAAGAGTTGTGTAATAAGTAGAGGGAGGGGGAAATGACGAAAGAGCGCGGCGAAAGTTCGTTCCCTCAAACCTTTGGCGAACGCGATAGCCGGCGTGAAGTGGCCGCATCCCGTTCAAATCAAATAGCCGCTCCGCCGCATTCAAACGCGGACTCCTCCTCTTCGTCGAGCACCGGCAGAAAGATCTGCTTTGATTTGTCTTTGTCCGGGCCAACGCGCTCATACAGCGCCGCTCCTGCGAGCTTAAGGTAATTTATCCCAGATGCGGCAAGCAACTTAGACAGCCTTTGGGCATATTTTGAAATATGATCGTCGACAAACGTTGTTGACGCCCTGGAAGTTACGTCGGCACTTTCACTATCGCCGTTTTCCAGAGCATAAAATTCTTTCAATCGTAGATACGCGACGAATCCGGTCTCGACCGCAACATGATCAGGCACCTCGCTCGTGGTCGGATTATAAGAAAACGCGTCGTAGAAGCTATTCAATTCCGCCAGCATGTAACCCGGTTGAACCCAGCCGCGATAGCTTACTTCGCGACCCGGGGCCGGTCCGCCCGGCCCAAAGATAGAATGAAATAATCCTTCGCTTGCTTCTTTCTGAGCGGCCTTTGCGGCACGTTTCAGTTTCTTGTCGGTAACAGGACCTGCGAGATCTTCGACCTGTCTGAGCCAGTCATTTGACGGACAATCGAATAGTAGGCTAATTAGCCGCCATTCTGCCGCTTCGGCGAGCAGATCTCTAGTACTGTTTCTTTTGGTTTTCATAATGGCCCCATAGTCAATGTCTTTCCCCGCGAAGCCGAACGCGTTCGAGCATCTCGTACTTTTCTTCGTCGGCTAGTAGGGCATCCAGTATCGGATAAAGGTAGTCGGCCTCACGCCGGTCGTGATGGCTGCAGAGGCGAAGGTAAAATGCTTCGCGATCCAGAAGCTGAAGCAGGACTCGGTCCAACTCAGGTTCTGACTGCATGTCGCGGATCGTTTGCTTAAAAAGCCCAAGATGCGAACGCATCTTGGCGTGATCGTCATAGTAGAGCTTTGGAGCTCCCGCCGCCGGGAAGTCGGCCCGCTTTTCGTAGACCGGCAGCAGAATATTTTCTTCGTCAGCCATATGGCTGAAGAGGGTTGACTCATAGGCGTTAAGAAGGCCAAGTGCCTTTTCAAAATCAAAGTGGAGCAAAGCCCGCTGGTGCTCGAAGAATAATTCGTCGATCACATTGTGAACCTTCATGAGGTCACTAATAACTGCCATATTTTCTGTTCTCACTTTAAGATCAACGGCACCCAGCCGGTTCGCATCTTTCTTGCTCCAACCTCGATGTGGGAGCCTTCCCAGACAGCAAACGCGATCTGGGACGGCGTCACGGCTGAGAAGCCAGCGGGTAACGGCCGCGAGATGACAACGGCCCACCCTTTAGGCGTTTTGACGCCCTTTCCCTTCGAGACCGCGTTCGGGGCCGGAGATAGTGTGCTCGGCCCTTCGGCTATCAGGTCCTCTACCGGTTGCTCGCGTGGTCCGGAGCGCCGGCTTCCGAGTGCACGGGCCGGAGCGTACCGAGCCGCAGCCTCGGCTTGAGCCTGCGGATTATTCTCGAGCGGCTGGGCCTCCGCCGGGTAGTGGTCGATCGATGCATTTGGATAGATCGCGTTAATATTATCGGCCCGTCCCTCAACGATCGCCTGCCAATCGGCACGCCAGTATGAGATCTCAACTGTTTTCCCGACCTCACCCATCTGCGGGGCCGGGACATTTGGATCGACCTTTGAAGGAAGCTGTACTGCGCAACCGTCAATGAAATGTCTAGGCCCCGGCATGTCGCTTTGGCTCTCGTCAAGCCATTCGAGCCTGAATGCTATTTCACTGCCATTGGTGATCGCCTTGACAATCACCTCAGACGTCGACGGTTCTAACAGGCGCGGCTCTACCAGATCCTGCAAGATCATCTTCGATGCGTGGAGCGAGACTGCATCCCAGACGGCCGCATTCGGGTCAAGAGTGAGCTCCTTGACCTGCGCTACGTTGACCTCGACCGTCGGGACCTGAACCTTACTGCACGAAGTCGCAAATAAAAGAGCCAGTATTGTGAGCGATGTTGCGAATCGCATATAAAACCTCCTCACGGGCAATTGGTGCGCGTGATCTGATATAGCTTGTCGTATGCCGGGCGAATGTGGACTGGTTCCTTGAACGGGACATTGACCAGCTCTTTTCCATTCTCATCCATTCCGATCGCCTTATCGCCGACACGTTTCCATTTGCGCATTATCGCCTCGGTCGAGCCGAATAGGCCTAATAGGCTGGTCAGGTCCTGATCGTTCGGTGCGTTTCGGTAGATCTCGACGGCCTTATCTGTACCGGGGCCGAACATCTGGCGGGTAAACGCCGTTGGCACGTGGATCGGAGGAATGTAGTAAACGTTAGGCTCAAGGCCGAACTGCGGGAACAGCGGCAAGGCAACTTTCTTAATATGGACAAGATAATCGATCGGGTTATCAGCCTCGGCCTTGTCCGGCGTATTGATAAATCCGGCAACGCGGATCTTACCAATGCAATTTGCGAAACACTGGGGTGAAAGCCCTTGCTCGATCTTGGGATAACAGGCGATGCATTTTTCCGATGTCGATGTCATCGGATTGAAAAACACCTTCTTATACGGACAACCGCGGACACATTCCTGATAGCCGCGGCAGCGGTTTTGATCGACAAGAACGATGCCGTCCTCGGGCCGCTTGTAGATCGAACCACGAGGGCACGATGCCAGACAGCCCGGATAAGTGCAGTGATTGCAGATTCGTGCGAGATAATAGAACCACGCCATCTGATGTGGTATGTCGATACTCGCCCCGTGCTCGATGCCGCCTGCACAGTCGTCTTCGCCGACGTTCGGATAAGCGTAATCTTCATCCTCCGGCCGCCACCCGAGAACGCGTTCGCCGGCAGGTGCTGACTCAAAAATGGTACTTCCTTTATAAACAGATTCGCCGTTTTCCTCGCCCCAATTTTGCCCATCGAGCAAACTCAGGAGATTAAGGTCCCAGGCAAGCGGATAGGAACCATAAGGCTTGCTTTCGACGTTGTTCCAGAGCATATACTCCTGCCCCTTGCCCGAGGTCCAGGTCGTTTTGCACGCCAGCGTGCAGGTTTGGCACGCGATACATTTATTCGTATCGAAAACGGCGGCAAATTGCTTTTGTGGCCTGCTTTCCGGATACCAATAGGACATTTCTCGTCCAAGTTGCCAGTTGTTTACGCGTGCCATAGTTTTTTCTCCGTGTTGCTTTCTTTTCTATCTGTGTCGCTGCGGTGCTCAGCGAGGTTCATTTGTTGCTGGGGCGTAAAGGAAGCGCTCAGAACAAAGATCTGCCTTCCGATGTGCGTCGTTCGGGCGGCCAGGGCAAGGGAAGCGATCGCAAGGATAAGAACAACGAGTGCGTTCCAACGTGCCAGGCCTTTTGCGCGGATCATCCGGATCAAACCGACGAGAGCGAACATGCCGGTCAGTTCGATCGCGAAAAATGTCGGCAGCGCCGACGCCCTGTGGGCGACTATGTTTGTCCACGGCGGCCCAGCCATTAGAGCTGCACCTTTACCGGCTATCTCACCTGTTGCGTAAACCGCCAAGGTTAGTAAGGCCGTTACGAGAAATACCCATAAACTGCAACGTCCGACTTGGCGGCCGGACCGCCACATTTCGTACAGGAGCGCCACAATCCCGAGGGCCATTCCGATCAGGGGTAGGTAGTTTAGAAAAATGTGTATTCGTGTCGGGTCCATTTGATCCACTATTTCTTGCCGACAAAATCTCCGGCGATGTATCGCTTCATTGCATCCGATTCGTTTCTCGGCCGAATGCCCAGCTTCGTCGGACGCCAAAGCGGTTCGTCTCCAATACCGCCAGGTTCGGCCTTGGTGATCTTGATGAATGATTCACGCGGTGCACCGGTCGGGCAGTGCGTGTCTGGAAGAAATCCTTGCCCGATGCTTTGACCATACATTTCCTTTCGAACAAGGGAATCGGTCATTGTCGTCGGTTTAAGCCAGCCGCGCGTGGCGGACTGGTGCGAACCCGAGCGAAACATCGCCTGGTAATTTGTCCGAGGGTTCTTCGCCAATCCGTCCTTACGTTCCTTTTGCCCCTGTTGCGAACCGGGTGTTGCTCCGTACATGTTGAACCACATGCGGGTCACATTTCGCGGCGTGCCCGGATAGTAACGAGCTCGGCAGAGAAGCCGGGCAAATTCGTAATTCTTTTTGTCCTTCTGCCAGCCGCGGAATGGACGGTCTTCCGGGTCGGGATCGATCCAGACATAATCGCCATCGTTAATCCCAAGTTCCTGTGCGTCATCTGGATTAATATCAACGTAGCCCTCGGTAACGAACGGTGAGCGTTTGTCGCGGCGGTAAATGTCGCCGAACGGGCCAAAGAGCATCGCGTTCATATCCGTATCAATCGGCGTCGTATGTGAGCCGTGGCGGTATTTCGGCGTGTGAAAGATGAACTTGAAACCATCCTTCATCAACGGATGAGCAGTGTTCTTTGCATCGGCCCAGCTGTAGACGACATTCCGGCCGCTTCGAGTGTCACACGTTAGATCATCGAGCTTCGCGCCGTAGGCCTCGGGTCCCATCGGCCTCATAGCTTCGTGCGGTGGCGAAACGATGATGTTCGGTTCGTAAAAGGTCGAATCGACCGGTTCGCGGTGTACGGGTAAATTCTCACCCGCTTCGATAAATTCGTCTTCCTCACGATATGATTCGAGACGCCCGCTCTTTGTGTACCATGGAGTCGAATCGGCGATTTGATTGTAGCCGACCGATTTCGGTGTCGTTCTGCTATTCATGATTGCGGGTATCCCTTCAAGCGCCTTATCATGAAGGTCTTTGAAGGAATAGCCTTTTGAATTGGTTGAATTATCAAGGATACGCTGAAGATAGACATCGGTCCGGTCATCCCGGACAAATTTCCAATAGTCATTGAAACGCTGGTCGCCCGTTAGATCCGCCAGTTTAGACGCGACCGTAGCGAAAACCTCGATATCGCCCATCGTGTTAAAGATCCGAGGGATCGGTGTTTTGGGGAAGACGAGCAGGAATGGATTTGTGACCGACGCGGTCATGTCCGGATGCTTGAGTTCCGCCCACGAATCGACGCCGAAAACGACGTCCGCCCATTCGCACGACGTTGACCACCACCATTCATTAACGGCGATCATTTCTATCTTGGGAAGTACGTTGACCACCGTGTTGTAATGCCATTTAACATTTCCGAGGATCGAGTTGGCGTTAGCAAACCACAGCGACTTTGTCGGGCACGGCATGTGCGTTTTGCCAGTCAGCAATTTGTCGCCGACCCTAAGCGGATGATCTTCGTGGTTGTAATAGTGGGCCGATTCGGCCTTCCAATATTGTTTTACACGCGCCGGTTTTGCGGGGTCTAATTCGATATCAAACGGATCTTCATTGATATATTGCGGGGATCCGTTAAATAGCGCGGTGCGGTGATTGCCCGAAAATGATCCGACATTCCCGCTGATCTTGCCGATGTTTCCGGTAAGCGGCAAGCAGGAGAATATCACGGTCTTTGCTGACATTATTGAAAAACTGGTTCGGGCCCATTCCAACCGCAAATAGTGTCGTGCCGAAATCTTTGGCGAAATGACGCGCAAGGCTCTGAACAGCAGCAGCAGGCGCCCATGTAATTTCCTCGACCGTTTTCGGATCGAAGTGAGCCGCATATTCTTTAACAAGATCAAACACCGGGCGACAGCGAACGGTGCTTCCATCTATTAGAGTGATACTGATCGCTCCCTCAAGCTTCGCTTCACCGACTTTTGAATTCTTGCCGACGTCATCACGGGTTAGCATTTGCGGCTTGTTCGTCTTTGAGTCAAACCAAACATAGTCACCCCATTCAAGCCTCATTTTTTCTGGAATGATATTCTTGTCCGATTGTTCGCCAGCCGGAGCCGCTCTTTCGCCTTCCTTTAAGATCTGCGTTTGCTTCAGTTTCGCGGGTCCGCCGCCGAAAACGTCGGCGGCCTTGAGATATTTCAGACTGTCCATCCTGACGAGGATCGGCATGTCGGTCCATTGACGAACAAATTCGTTATCGTACAGGTTTTCCTGCATTATTACGTTTGCGAAACCCAACGCCAACGCCGGCGTAGTGCCCGGCCGAACAACGATTACGTCGTCAGCCTTGGTTGCCGTGGCCGAATATTCGCAAGCGATAACGACGATCTTCGTGCCTTTCATGCGGGCTTCGGTAAGCCAGTGAGCGTCGGGCATCTTCGTTGCGATCCAGTTCATACCCCAAGCTACAACGGTCTTCGCCTGCTCGACCGAGTTGAGGTCGAATTCCATACTCTGCTGACCTGTGACCATCGGGTGTCCCGGTGGAAGATCGGTGTGCCAGGAGTAGTTGTCATAGCCTTTTCCTCCGAGCGCCTGATCGGGACCAACGCCGCGGATGTGCGAGTCGAGCAGCGCGATAGAATTTGCCATTCGGTACATTCCGAAAATGCGGGTCATACCCAGCAGCGGCATTCCGCCGCGAAATTTCATAACTTGTGTGCCAACTCCGTGGGTGGCCTCGATCGTCGCCTCGTCATAATGCTGCTCCTTAAGTCTTCGTTTACCTTCTTCGCCAGTGTATGTCTCGGCTATGTTCTTAAGGGCAGCCGCGACGATCACGCCGGCCTCGTCGTGCGACATCCGAACCCACTCGTCCCGGGCGCGCTGGAAATATTCCTCAGGCGGACGCCCGTCGGCACCGCGAGGGAAGCCGGCCTCGTACCATTTCTTATAGCCGGCCCGGACCATTGTTCCGTTTACTCGCCGGTCTCCGTAAAAGCGCCGCGTTAGAGCAAGGCCCTTTTGGCAGACACGCGGGTCCCACCGATGCGAAGTACCGTTGCCGAGCAGATCGACGGCCTCGCCGTATTTCATTGTCGGGCCGATCCGGGTAATGACGCCCTGGCGTACATGTGCGTTGAGCAGGCAGTTGTGCGTATCGTTAGGAGCACAGGTAAAGGTATAACGCGAATCATAAGCCCAGAGGTCGCGATAGACCTTTTCCCAATCACGGTTCGGATAGGCGGCTAGAGGATTTGTTATGGCTTCAAGTCCCCAGGCGTTCGTCGTCGATGCGACGAGAGCGCCAAAGCCGGCAGCAGTGATCCTTGCCATAAATTCGCGTCTAGAAATTTCTTTTTTCATATCATTCCTCGTTATTGCTCAACTACTTAACACTTAACGAACGTATATAGGTCACGATCGATTCGATCTCAGCCTGCGTCAGCACGCGTCTGATCGGCGATGGGTTTGCAAATCCCTGCATCACCGTTCCGCTTCGTCCGCGTTTTATCATTTCGACCAGAAAGGTGTCTGAAACACTAGAAAGAAAGGCTTTGTTGGCCAAAGCCGGGCCGTCGCCACCGACGGCGTTCTTTCCGTGACAACCTGAGCAATTTGAGGCAAAAAGTGTCGCTCCGAGATTCGCGTCGCCCATTGCCCATATCTGCGGTTTGGGGTCCGGCAGTGCCTGAACGTTTCCTCCGAGCCCACGAATGTACGCGATGACAGACCGCAGCTCATCATCATTAAATCCATTCACCCGATCGCCCCACGGAAGCATCGGACGCCCCGGACGCCCATTTCGTATCGTTTGGAAGAGAAAATCGTCAGAGGCGAGCTGCAGGAACTCCGGACTCATTATCGACGGGTTTGGAACAAGGCCCGGGAACCGGGTTCCACGTCCGTCTGCCGCGTGACAACTTGAACAAACCGCGGTGTAAATGGTCTCCCCGTCCTTAGCAAACTCGCGTTCGCCGAAACGCATAGCTCGGACGCGGTCTTTCGGAAGATAAACGTCAGGCAAGGTGCGCCTTCTGAGCGAAAGTGTGTAGAGCGTCAACAGGTCGATCTGATCATTAGACAACCCAAGTACGGGCATCTGCGATCCCGCAACCGTCGATGCCGGTGAACGAAAATGCTGGACGACCCAGTTGGTTAGAGTGTGATCGCCCGGAACCTTTGAGAAGTTAAGCTGGTTTGGATCTTTGAAGCCGGAAAGCGATAGATTCACGCCTGCATCACCGCCAAATGTACCGACAGTATGACAACCGGCGCAGCCGACCGAGTTGAATTGAGCCTTTGCCTCAATGAGTTTCGGGGCTCCCATTTGGGTTTCGAGAAAGATCTTGAGCTCCGCCCGGTCGGCTTCACTTACTTCTCGAAATGACGTTTTCCACGCTTCGTCCGTTCCTTGCTGAGACTTTCGCAGATGTGCGGCATACCATTCGGCGTTGTACCCCTTCAGGCCGACATGCGAAAGGTCTGGGCCTTCCATTCCCGTCACATTTCCACCCGGACGCAGCGTGCCGCCACGGCCGTCGAGCCGGTGACAGGCATAGCAGTCAAGGCGCTCGAATGTCTTACGCGCATTTTCGAGCGTCGGCAGATTTGGAACATTGAGCGGCGTGTGACAGGTTCCGCAGCTCGCGTAGGCATATTTTGCCGGGAGCATTGGCTCGGTCCAAAAATGAACGTTGCCGTGAGCGTCGTCTTTCTCGGTAGCCTGCCCCTGCCCACCGTGACAAACGGTGCAGCCGATCTCAGTCGGCGAATGAACGACCGGCTTATGGGCTGCTCCTACCTTTTGATCGGTCGTGATCTGTTCGCCGGATGCCATCCCGACGTGACAAGTAACGCAACGGTCCGTTACTTTGAGCTGCGGATTCACTATCTGCCGAAGCCGCAAATCGACCGGGCCTTCGGTAGTCTTGGCACTGTTTTGAATTCCGTGCCAATCCTTCATAAAGTTCTCAGACACGGCAGCTGCCGCCAGGAGCAAAAAGACCCCGATACTTGAAACCATCAACAAATATTTATTCTTGTTCATTGCGTCAATGGCCTCCCCAATCAGACGGCGACCAGAAGAAATCCCAGTTCGGCCCGCGGAAATATGTACCGATCACGGTCAACACAATGAAACCGCATAGAAAGCACGTAAACAGGGCCAGCGCACCTGCACGAGTCGAGTTGTATCTTCGAACGGCCCATATCGAATACGCCGCGTAGATCGCCGTCAGGACCGTCCCGGGATTGATAAATGTAATAAACAGCTGAGGGATATCGGGGAACCACTCCCGCAGCCAACCGAAATGGATCGCAAAAGCCTCGACACCGATAGAGGCCACGAATCCGACAACGATCGACCATTTGACCAGTTTCCAGCCACCCGGACCGCCAAACCATTCGCCTGTTCCTTCCTTTTCACGGTCGAGAAATGGGATCAGACCCAAGCCGATCACGCACAGCATCGGAATACCTATGCCACCCATGAATGCCGAGAACGATACGATCTCCTGGAGCCCAAGAAAGTACCACGGGGCCTTTGCCGGATTCTCGGGAACGAGCGGATTTGCCAGTTCTTTTAACGGAGCATCAGAAACGAAAGCCAACCCGACGCAGATAAGAGTTGTCAGCATCAACACGCCAAGCTCGGCGTAGAAAAGGTGCGGCATTGACGGAACCGTGTGTTCCGGGCCGCTCCCGACGGCAGGCGTTTTGCCCTTCACGACGGCGGCTAGGTGATATGTTTTCGTCGGAGCATCCGTAAAGACCGGATAGAATTCTTTGGCTTCCTGGCCAACCAGTTCATCGGCATTCGCCGGTTTTGCGAGCCCACCATCCTTGCGTATTCGCCAGAAATGCACCGCCATCAACATAACAAGAGTCAGTGGCAAGATCATTACGTGAAGCAGATAGAATCTGATCAACGCCTCTTCGCCGACCTTGTCAGACCCAAGCAATATTTCACGCTGCAGGCCGCCGATATCTGCCCAAGCCGTGATCCCAAGTGCATCCGTGATCTCTCGAGGACTCTGCGCGATATTCGCGCCGATCGTGATCGCCCAGTATGCGAGTTGATCCCAAGGCAGCAGGTAACCCGTAAACGACAGGCCCAGTGTTGTGACTAGCAACCCCCAGCCAATGAACCAGTTGAATTCCCTCGGTTTTCGGTACGAAGCGGTGTAGAACGCCCTTGCCATGTGCAGTATCACGGCGACCACCATCACGTTAGCGGCCCAGCGGTGAATGTTCCGCATAAACCGGCCAGTAGGTACGATGAAATGAATGTCCTTGATTGATTGATAGGCTACGTCCGGATACGGCTTGTAGTAGAACATCAGCAGGATGCCGGTGACCAGAGTTATCAGAAATGCCGCAGTCGTCATTATGCCGAGACCCATGGTCGTGCTCCAACGCAGGCTCCAGAGATGTGTGCGAACCGAATGAAGATGCAGGAAGACGTTGCCGAAGATAAACGACGACCGCGTGCGATCGGTCTTTGGCGGACCGCCGCGAAACATCGCCCGATAAACGTGATTAGGGATGCCCCGCAGATTGATCCAGAATTCGTGTAATGCTGAATAGCCTTCTGCTTTCATGGTCTACACCTTTGTTCCAGTTTTTACAGTTGCTTCCTCGTCGATCGTAAGAAGAGCTCCGTTTTTGAGACCTTAAGCCAAGGTAGCGGTGTCGGAGCAGGCCCTTTTCTTACAGTTCCATCTTTCTGAAAGCCCGACCCGTGGCAGGGACAGTCAAACCCGGCGGCGCTCGTCTTAACGATGCATCCCAAATGCGTGCAAACGGTCGAGATAGCAAATACGCCATCAGCATCGCGAAAGACCGCAACGTTTCGCCCCGGCGGTACGAACGCTTCGCCCTCCGGATGGGTGTCCGGTAACGCCACATTAAATTTCTTTGCTGGAGAAGCCGACACGGCTGCCTTTGGAAGTTTCAGCATTCCGAAGATCGAGAGTGCAAATGCCGCCGCCATCGAACCCAGAGCGGCGAGCCCCCAGAAAATCCCCTCCGCGGCATCGGTTCCGGATCAAAACGTGATTTCTTTTCACTCGGATGTGTCGTCATAAAGAACTCCAATTTGTTGAAAATGTGACTCGTTCCATCGAGATGGCATCGACCGGGCAGCGGATTGCGCAGAGAGCACAGCGAATACAGCGGTCCTCGTCTTTCAGGATCGCCGAGTTCTCAGTCAGATCTGCGTCCTCTCCAAGTGAGGCATCTATCATCGAGTCGACCTCGGTATCGAACTCAAGCCTATCGAGCGAGATCAGCTTCAAACATTCGGTTGGGCAAACGTCCGCGCAGCCACCACACAGTACGCATCGGCTGCCATCAAACACCGGCGTTACTCCACAATCTAGGCAGCGTGACGCCTCGCGCATGGCCTCTTCACGGCTGTAGCCGATCTCAACGACGTTTTCGGGATGCTTGAGCCGCTCGGCCGGTTCGATCGTGGGCACCTCAACGCGGCGGATCGATTCGAAGCCGCGTTCACGACGGTATCGGTCAAGAACGACATGTGTTTTGACCAATTCATGCTCGAGCGCATTACCGGTCAGGTATTGATAAACGGAACGCGCTGCTGCCTTGCCGGACGCGACGGCGTCGATCAGCAAACGCGTTCCGTGAGCGAGATCACCGGCGACAAAGACGCCCTTTGCAGTGGTCTGCAGCGTGATGGGGTCAACCTTGGGCCAGTCGCCTCGCATTCGCTCAACGTCCTGTCCGCCGTCCTCCAAAATGAAAGGGCTGGTGCTTGGCCAACAGCGAGAAGGACGGTGTCGCAGGGAATTAATTTTTTCATCATCATCGTAGAGCGGTGAGAATTTTCGATCTTCGTCGTAGACCCGCAAGCATCTGCGAAACGCGACGCCGGTGACTCTGCCTTTTTCGTCGCGAACTACCTCCGTCGGTCCCTGACCGTTGCTTCGCTTAATCCCTTCTTCATCGCCCTCAACGATCTCGATCGTGTCTGCGGGCATTTCTTCTGCACCCTCAAGCGAGATCAGGTGAACGTTCGCAGTCTCGGAAAAGCCTCGCAGCCGTGCGTGCAGTATCAAAAGCGATCTGGGCGGACGACCGACCTTGCGACGTCATAAGCAACATTTCCGCCGCCGATTACAACGATCTCACTGCCCATACTGAGATCTTCGCCGAGCGAGACCGCCCGAAGCAGATCGACGCCTCCGATAACGCCCGGGCCATCCTCACCAGTCAAGCCAAGGCCGCGGGATGATTTGGCACCGACCGCGATGATCACCGCCGCAAAATCCTCGCGTAGCTCAGCAAAAGCAATGTCTTCACCAACTTTTACTCCGCACCTGATCTCGACGCCGAGTGCCTCGATAACGGCAATTTCTTTTCGATCAGTTCACGAGGCAAGCGATACGCCGGAACCCCGACCGCGAGCATTCCGGCTGCAACAGGCTCGATCTCAAAGACGACCGGCTTAAATCCCAGTAGAGCCAGGTCATGAGCGGCGGAGAGTCCCGCCGGGCCAGCCCGATGATGGCGATCTTTTGGCTATCACCTTTTTCGATCGAACTGTTGGTCGCGGATCTTAAGAGAGCCGCCATCTCCTCAGCATCTGCGGCGACGGGCGGGATAAAATTCTGATCGGGTCCAATACTTCACTCGTCGGTCTCGCCTCCGGCCCGAAGTGGTCACATGCAAATCGCCTGAGCGCACGAATTGCGATCGGCCGGTCCTGTCCGACGAACATGCCGTCGTCATTTCTTTGGGGATTTTTCCGCGGCGACAGGCGATCTCGCAAGGGGCTCCGCAGATGCTCGCAGATCGAGGCAAAAGGATTGGGACCACGTGCTATAGATATGCTTCTTCAAACCGTCCATCCGCGATCGCCCGAACATACCCGCGTGCGTCCGTATGTACCGGACACGCCACTTGGCACGAGATCAGGTTTTGATGGTAGTTCGCGTCCGGACGTGAACATTTAGCCGCATCATAGTTTTCCTTGTCACATAATGTTTGAAACTGCTGGAATGCTATGCGGGTTGCGGTTGCCAAAATATGACTTAAGTCATATTCTGAGCAATATTTTTAGCCGCCGATCGAACTCATCGACCGCGAGGCATACTCGAATGTAGGGGAACCAATGGTATGGCCGATGTTTTTCTTGCGACAGCAAATGAATAAGGTCGGCGACTTCGGTTCGCGATCCGCCGCTTCTTAGCAAACGTCGTACATCATATTCTTCAGTAGAGAAAAGACACGTTCTGATGTGCCCATCGGCCGTCAGGCGATTTCGCGAACAGTCGCCGCAGAAAGCATTCGTCACCGGAGCGATCAGGCCGATCTCCCCGCTTGTGCCGTCAGCAAAGCGATACCTCCACGCTGTCTCACCTCTGCGAGACTGGTTTATAAGGACTATTGGAAAGGCCGAATTTATTTTTTCCGGATCTCGGCAGCCGAGACGAGATGTTTTCGATCCCACATATGCCCGCTATCGAGGGGCATGAATTCGATGAATCTTGAGTTAAACTGTTTCTTCTTGCAAATCGAGCAAGGTCAGACGATCTCATCGTCATTTCTGCCTCGGACAATCACGGCGTTGACCTTTGTATTAGGATATCCGCCTAGATCGTGCGGCCTCTATCGAGTCGAGCACGTCGGAGAGTTTATCGGGCCCGTAATCGAACGAAATGTGCCCGGCCTTAAACTGTCCAGTGAGAATGTCACCCTGTTCAGACCTCCAATCGGAACAAGGCGGCTTTAATGCGAAGTTGCTGCCGTTAGTGATCATCGCGAGTTCTTGAAGGCCAAGGGTTTAAGACATGCAAGTTGAGCGATGATAACCCCAAGGCCCTTCCTGACCATCGGTTCGTGCCGGTTAGCCTATCTTTTCAATCCCGGGAGAGACGAACACATCACAGAAAGTGTATCTCGTCGAAGGTCAGATTCGGATCACTTGGAGGTGCAAGGGGCCGGATCAGGATCGCAATAGAAACATCGAAATTACAGCGATCCGTCACTGATACTAGCAGGTCTTTGATTCTTCGATTGAAGGAATCAAACAACATTTCTCGTTCTTCCGCCGCTGTTCTTCGTCATAGTCTTGACTCTACTTTTTTGGCCGTTTGCCGATCTCCTTGGCCGAAGTTCTATTCCGGTTCTTGCCCGACAACATTAAAGGTCTCACCCCGCAAGGCAAAACATGATCTGCGTCATACTGACGCAATCGGGTGAACGATACCGTTTCGACGCCAGGACCCTTACTGAAAAGCAGTGCTGGCGAATGCTGGATGAGGTGCCGTTCTAATCACGAAATATTGTCCGCCACGGTGGTTTATTTATGAGCCAGAACAACTATAGTTGTTGGTGGTTTGTGACAGTTGTTGTCAACAAATGTCACAAACCACTAAACAGTAAACACAAAAAACATTTTCGATCAGAATGTGTTATTATTTTAATTCTTTCTCGACACATTTATCAACCTTCTAGAAGGGAATAATCTCGACCAGTTGGTCTTAGTTAGCCCATACCGGCATACCCTTCATAGGTTGTTGAATGCATGCAAAACCCGTTTCTGAATGTTGTTTCAAGGATTTGATTCCATGATTAACCTCAGGCTGGCTGGTGCGAGGGTAACTGTTCCTGCGAGCTTATTTAGTGGGCTCCTGAAAGGCCTGGTCGATCAAATGCATTGGTTATCGCCATCAAGTAGTGCCTTTGCCTGCAAAGCGGCAGTTTCGTCAAATTCGGCATATTCAAAGCTCGTTTGCATCTTCATGCCCGGCACCCCGCTGAGCGAGTTTATCGGAGTAGCCGAGACGTGCCCCAATCTAGTCACCAGTCCTGACGCAAAATCACGGAGCCTAAGACTGCCGAAACCTGCGGCTTCACGTACTATGTTCCACGACTTTTTAAAGTGCTGTGAGGAAAAATTAGATTATCGAGTTCGGCCGCATTCTGTGATACTAATTTCCGTCTGCTTAGGTCGTTCCAAAAGCCTGGAAGGCCCTTTTCATTCTCTCTCGGTGACTACGGCATACACTGCCGCCGTTCTTGTAGGAAAACAAGCTGGGTAAGATCTTTGAATTGTCCGGCATCATCAATAAGGTCTTCCACCGTAATGGTTCGAAGAATGGGGAGGTATCTTTCGAATAATCGGTCTTGCTATCGTTAACAGGGTAGAGTTCATTCGACGGGCACCTGAGTCTCCCAATGAAATTATCAGAGCATATAGTCGCGGTGCCTCACTGCCAGTGCCCTCTCGCTTCCTCGAGGATTACCTTTTCCTGACCCCAGGTTACGGGGTGACGGCTCCTCGATTTTCCAGCCCCTTTGATAAAGTCCTCAAAATCCGGAAGCTCCTTTAACCATTTCTTCTTCCAAG